>NZ_BAAAZP010000009.1:116034-232077 GCF_039536965.1 Nonomuraea antimicrobica
CGAGCTGGGCGGCGTGACCTGCCACGAGTCGGCCACTGAGCTGCTCGACCTGGGAACACTGGACGCCGTGCTCGTCTGCTGCGACAACGCGGCCAAGGCCGTCGCCGTCCCGGCCGCCCTCGCCCGCGGTGTCGCGGTCTACCAGGACAAGCCCCTGGCGGCGACCGCCGAGCAGGCGGCGGCCGTCGCCGCGGCACTGGCCGAGCACGGCGGGACGGTGATGTGCGCCTTCCACACCGTCTTCGACCCGCTGTACGACGAGGTGCGCGACCTGGTACGCGGCGGGCTGATCGGCGACGTCCGGTTCGCCCGAGGGCTGGCCGGGCACGCGGGCTTCGCCGCGCTCGGCGTGTCCGCGGACTTCCGCGCCTGGCTGACCGACCCGAAGCTCGGTGGGGGCGGGTCGTTCGTGGACCAGGCGGGCTACCTGCTGACGGCGTTCGCGGACTACGTCGGCCCCGTCCGCCGGATCAGCGGGTTCGGCGGCCGCATCGATCCCGGCCTGCCCGCGGGGATCGAGGACAACACCGCCGCCATCGTGGAGTTCGAGTCCGGGGCGCTGGGCAGCCTCGACACCCGGTGGGGCCAGATCGGGCCGCTGCCCCTCCGGTACGCCTTCCACGGCAGCCAGGGCACGGTGTCGTGCTTCTACGACCGGTGGGAGATCGTCACCACGGCGGACCGGCTCGACGGCTGGGACCCGATGCCCGCCCCGCCCGGCCTGCACGGCTTCCGGCGATCGGTCCGGCCCAGGTCCGGGTACGGCGAGGAGGCCCGCTACTTCGTCGAGCATCTGCGGAGCGGCGAGCCGATGAAGCGGGCGGTGTCGGCGGAGTCGGCGCTGCACGTCCAGTCGGTGATCGCGGCCTACTACGCCTCGGTCGACCAGGGAACGGCCCGGCTCGTCGACCCCTGAACCCCGGTCGGGACCGGGCTCACCCGCGACACGGCCCGCCCTCGGGCCCGGCCGCCGGGCAGCGGGCCTGCCTGCCGCCACGAGGACCATGAGGACCACGAGGACCATGAGGACCCCGGCCCTCGTGGTCCTCGTGGCGGTCGTCAGCGCACGACCCCGTGGGTGTCCGGGAGACCGAGCCCGTCGAACACGTCCATCGCCCGCTCGCGGTAGGCGGGGTCGCCGAGGGCGTCGGCCAGCGTGCGCAAGGTTCTGGCCTCTCCCAGGCGGTGGCCGGTCTCGCGGTGGATCTCCAGCGCGCGTTCCGCCTGCCGTACCGCCTGAGCGTGGTCCCCGGACGCGTGCGCGAGGTCGGCGAGCGCGGTCAGCGCGAGCCCCTCCATGACGCGGAAGGACCGCTCGCGGGCGAGCCGGAGCGCCTGGTCGGCGTGGGAGGCGGCGTCGGGCTTGCCGAGCGCGGCGCTCGCGCCCGCCAGCCGGATGAGACCGGCGGCCTTCGTGTACGGGTTGGCGTCGCCCACCACGTGCTCTTCGCCGAGCGCTACTCGGCGGCGCCGTTCATTCCGGCCTACATGTCCCTGTTCCTCGCCGTGATCGCGCTGGCCTGCGCGGACATCGCGGTCTCGACCTGGAGACACGGGCGGCGGGCGCGGCAGGGGGCGACCCCCTACCTGCGGGTCAGCGTCCGGCTGGTCTCCGCCGCCGCGTTCTCCGGAGTCGTCTACTGCCTCTTCAAGGGGCTCTACGTCGCCGTCCGGTTCTTCGGGACCTCTCCGTCGATAGGGGAGAACACCGTCTCCACGCCGCTGGCGTTGACGTCCGTCATCCTCGGCGCCCCCGGCCTGGCCCTGCCCAAGGCGGGCACGGCGATCGCGGCGTTCCGCAGGCGGCTCGGATTCCTGCGCGCCTACCGGCGCCTGTATCCGTTGTGGTCCGACCTGCGGGCCGCCACGCCGGAGATAGCCCTGCACCGGCCGCGCGGGTGGGAGCCGTTCGCCATCCTCGACATCGAGTACCGGCTGTACCGCCGCGTCATCGAGATCAACGACGGGATGCTCGCCCAGGGCATCGCCGACCAGCCCGCCGGGCCGGACCGATCGCTGGACGACGAGATCAGCCGGCTCCTCTGATCGCCGACGCCTACCGCTGAACGAGGACCGCGAACGGGCTGCGGTCAGGGCCGCCGGTCGGGGCGGGGACGGCGGAGGCGGTTCGCCTCGCGGGCGATGGCCCAGGCGTCCGCGACCGGGCCGACGTGGCCGAGCTTGTCGGGGTTGATCACCGTACGGATGGTCTGGACCTGCCCGTCGAGTACGTCGAGAACGAGGACGGTGAGCACCTTGCCGTCCCGGTCGCGGAAGATCGCGCCCGGCTGGCCGTTCACCTCGTGGGGCTCCACGACGATGCCGATCGCGACGAACGGCGCGACGAAGGCGGCGAGCACCCGCGTCACGTTGTCGGAGCCGACGATGTCCCTGGCGATCTGCGGGGCCTTGCCACCGCCGTCGGCGACCATACGGACGTCGGCGGCGAGCAGTTCCCGCAGCCCGTCGACGTCGCCCTCCCTGAAGGCGTCGAAGAAGCGTCCGGCCAGCTCGTCGCGTTCCCTGCGGTCGGCCTCGAACCTGGGCCGCCCCGCGTCCATGTGGCGGCGTGCCCGCACCGCGAGCTGGCGGCAGGCGGCCTCCGAGCGCCCCACGGCCGACGCGATCTCCGGGAAGCCGAACCCGAACACCTCCCGCAGCACGAAGACCGCCCGCTCCGGCGGGGTCAGCCGTTCGAGCAGCAGCAGCGCGGCCATCGACAGCGAGTCGGCCAGCTCGGCCGAGCGCTCCGGGTCGTCGTACGGGTCACTCAGCAGCGGCTCGGGGAACCACGGCCCGACGTACTCCTCCCGCCGTACGCGGGCCGACCGCAGCACGTCGATCGAGATCCGGGTCACCACCGACGAGAGGAACGCCTTGACCGACCTGGGCTCCTCCGGTGCGCCCTCGTAACGCAGCCAGGTCTCCTGGACCGCGTCCTCGGCCTCGGTCACGCTGCCCAGGATCCGGTACGCGATCGCGAACAGCAGCGGGCGCAGCCCTTCGAACTCCTCCGTCCGGCTCATGCGCGCCCCCCGTTCCCACCGGTCACGAACTCCCCCATGGCCGTCACTTCCTGACTCCCGAGTCCGGCTCTCCTACCTGAGACGAGACAGCGCGGCCGTCTGTGACAAGGGCGGGACGACCGTGTCCGCCCGCCACCCTCCAAATGACTGCCGCCGAGCGGGGAGATCCGCGTCAGACCATCCCCGGCCGCTGTCACAGTCCGCCGGGGCCACCTCGTCTCCAGTGGTGTCACCACCGACCCCAAAGGGAGATCACCATGGAAGCCCGGCTGAACCACCTCACCAACCCGCTCTCGGCGAAGCTCCTGAAGCACCTGGTCTCCGCGGGCAAGATCGTGTTGGACTCGGCCCTGCCCGCCGCGACGCAGCAACTGGTGGCGCTGCGGGTCAGCCAGATCAACGGCTGCGCCGTCTGCGTCGACATGCACACCAAGGACGCCGCGCACGCGGGGGAGACCCATACCCGCCTCAACCTGGTGACGGTCTGGCGGGAGGCGACGGTCTTCACCGAGGCAGAACGGGCCGCGCTGGAGCTGGCCGAGCAGGGCACCCGCATCGCCGACGCCGTCGGCGGCGTCTCCGACGAGGTCTGGGCGAACGCCGCCAAGCACTACGACGAGGACCAGCTCACCGCCCTCGTGTTCCTGGTCGCCTTCATGAACACCGTCAACCGGCTGAACGTCATCACCCGGCAGCCCGCCGGCGACTACCAGCCCGGCCAGTTCCAGGCGGCCCACTCCGCACACCACTGAAGCGTCTCACGGACGTGCAGCCCACCCGCCGCCGGGCCGTACCGCGCGGCCGGAGTCCTACTCGTGGGGGAGCAGGTAACGCCACGACAGCGCGATGGGCTCGCCGGTTGACGTCCGATAGACGTGCCAGGATCCGTCACCCGGGATCAGCCGGGCGATCGCGTGCGCCTTGCTGCCCTTGTAGTCCTTGTGGTTCTCGCTCGCCGAGTGCCCCTGCGCCTCGGCTGGCAGGGGCACGCCCTCCGGCAGGGGCTTGGCGGTCGCCGCAGGGGCCGTGACCCGCTCGGCGGACAGCCGAACGCGGTCGGCGGAGTAGCTCCGTCCCTGCGAGGCGACGCGGTCGGCCAGGCCGGCGAGGCGGTCGCGGGCGGTGACGAGCGCAGCGTCGTAGCGGGCCGCGCCGGCTTCCAGGTACGGCACGTACACCTCACGCATCCCGTCACCGCCGTCGACGCCGAGAACCGTCGTGGGCATGTCATAGACCCTCACGGATCCCGGCCGGGGCGAAGCGGTGGCGGGCTGCCCTGCCAGGTCGTGGTCCAGGGCCTCTACCAGGGTTTCGACCTCGGCAGGTGGCAGGCGCAGCTCGTACGCGGCGTCCACGATGGCCAGGCCGTCGGCATAGACCACCAGCCTCGGAGGGCGGACGGCTGCCAGGCCGGGGGCCGCCAAACCACCCACACGCAGCCATTCGGCGACAGGACGCCGCGCGGGTCCGGACGAGACCGGCTCGGGAACGGGCCGGCCCGTCCGCTCCGGACTCGTCCCGGTCCCGGCCTCTTGAACTCCCGGTCCGCCGCACGCCGCGAGCGCCAGCACCAGTGCGACGACCCAACTCCATCTCATGCCCCTGAAGACGATCACCAGCGGGGCCCGGTTCAAGCATGGTGTCACGACGCCGATGCTCCGAACGTCCCTACGCGCGCCGACGTGCTCAAATGCGCCATGCCGGCACCGAGCGTCACGGCAGGAGCAGGGCGCGGGCGGCCCGCTCGGTCTCCGGGGGCGCGGTGGCGATGACCGCGTCCAGCGTGGTGCGGGCGGTCTCCAGCTCGTGGATGGCGGCCTGGATGCGGGCGCGTTCGCGGTGGAGGTCGAGCAGGAGTTCGGGGCAGTCGGCGATGAGGTCGTCGCCGTCCTTGCCCATGCAGGGCAGCAGGTCGGCGATGGTCGCCGTGGACAGGCCGGCGGCGAGCAGGTTGCGGATGTGGCGAACCTTCAGCACGTCCGACTCTTCGTATTCGCGGTAACCGCCGGAGGTTCGCCCGGGGCTCAGGAGGCCCTGCTCCTCGTAATAGCGCAAGAGGCGCCGGTTGACGCCGGTACGGCGTTCGAACTCTGCGGTTCGCAAATGTGCTCCGCCTCAAGACTTGACTGTCACATCCGTGTGACAGTTTAGCTTGGCCGCATGAGATCGCAACCCAAGGGAGAAACCGCAGGTCGGCGGCAGGAGGTCGCCGGGGCGCGCCAGTGGATCGGACTGTCGATGCTGGCCCTGCCCACGTTGGTGCTGGCCATGGACGTCACGGTGCTCTACCTCGCCGTGCCGCATCTGGTGGCGGATCTGGGGCCCGACAGCGAGCAGATGCTGTGGATCACCGACATCTACGGGTTCATGATCGCCGGGTTCCTCGTGACCATGGGGACGCTGGGCGACAGGATCGGGCGGCGCAGGCTGCTGTTGTGGGGAGCGGCGGCGTTCGGCGTGGCGTCGGTGGCCGCCGCGTACGCCCCCAGCGCGGAGGCGCTGATCGCCGCCCGAGCGCTGCTCGGGATCGCGGGCGCCACGCTGATGCCGTCCACGCTGGCGCTGATCGGCAACATGTTCCAGAACGCCCGGCAGCGGGGGACGGCCATCGGCGTCTGGGCGGCGAGTCTGTCCGGCGGGGCCGCTCTGGGGCCGGTGGTCGGCGGGGCGCTGCTGGAGTCGTTCGGGTGGGGGGCGGCCTTCCTGATCGGCGTGCCCGTGATGGCGCTGCTGCTGGTGGGCGGCCCGCTGCTGCTCCCGGAGCACCGCGACACCACCGCAGGACGGCCCGACCTGTTCAGCGTCGTGCTCTCCCTCGTCGCCATGCTGGCGATCGTGTACGGCGTCAAGCTCCTGTCCCACGGAGGCGACCCGGTCCTGAGCGGCGGGATCGTCCTGGCCGGTCTCGTCGCTGGGACGGTGTTCTGGCGACGCCAGCGCGGGCTCGCCCACCCGATGCTCGACGTGGCGCTCTTCCGGAACCGGGCCTTCACCGGTGCCCTGCTCGTCCTGCTCCTGGCCATGACCGCCACCGCCGGCACCTACCTGTTCGTCACGCGGTTCCTCCAGGGGGTCGAGGGACTCCCCCCGCTGGCGGCGGGCCTGTGGCTGGTGCCCTCGTCGCTCGCCATGATCCTCACCTCCCTGGCGGCACCCGCCCTGGCCCGGCGGGCGCCCACGCGGGTCGTGGTCGCCGGCTCCCTCGCGGTGTCGGCGGTCGGCTTCCTCCTGTTGGCGCTGCTCGACCAGGAAGCGGGACTGCCCCTCCTGATCGCCGGCATCGTCGTCGTGTACGTCGGCCAGGGCCCGATCATGGCGTTGGGCACCGACCTCGTCGTGGGCTCCGCTCCTCCCGAGAAGGCCGGGTCCGCCGCCGCCATGTCGGAAACGAGCGCCGAACTCGGCCTCGCCTTGGGCGTTGCCGCCCTGGGGAGCGTCGGGGCCGCCGTCTACCGGCACACCGTGCCCGGCGCCCTTCCCGTCGGCCTGCCGCCGGAGACGACCTCCGCCGTCCGCGACTCGATCGAGGCCGCCGTCGCCGCCACCGCGCACCTTCCGCCCGCTCTGACGCACGCCGTCATGGCCTCCGCCAGGGCGGCTTTCTCCTCCGGCCTCAATCTCGTCGCCGGGATCGGGGCAGCCGTCACCCTGGTCCTGGTCGTTCTCGCTCTGGCGCTCCTCCGCACGCGGACCCCCATCACCGAGCCCGGCCCTGCCGAGCCGACGGCAGCACTCGACCAGGGCGTCAGTGCTTCCCCCGTCCGCGAGCCGTGTGATCAAATCCGGTGAACGCTTGGCAGGGCCGGATCGACAACCGGCCCGAACCGGTGTGCTCGCTCCAGCAGTGGGCGAGGGCGTCAGGTCTGTGCGGTGAGCAGCAGGCTGCGTGGTTTGGCTCGGTGGTCGAATCGGCCGTGCCCCGTGTGGTCGCGGTCGGCGTGGTCAGGAAGGGGCTCAGGATCAAGGCCCAGGAACTGTTCGCGCGCGGCAGGAGCTGAGCGACCGCGACGCGGTGGCCTGACGGTGCGCACCGTGCGACGGGCCACCGTACGATGCGGGGCAAGCCGCCCGCAGCGCGCCCAGAGCGACATGAACGCGAGAGCCTCTGCTCGTTTACGGCCTGGGGCTCGGGGCAGTGGGCCGTCCATGGCTACCCTCCTCTGGATCATCGCTGTCATCCTCGTCGTCTCCGGTATCTACGTGATCCTGGCTCGCCGCGACCTCCTTTGGGGCATCGTCCTGATCGTCGTCGGGCTACTGGTCGGTCCCGGCGGGGTGAGCATCTTCAACGTCTGACCCCCAGCCAGGTCCCGGCCGCCGCCTCCGATTGCGGCCGAGGACCTGGCGCCGGCCGATCGACAAGGCTCCTGCAGGTCCTGATCCCCCAGGGGCCGTGGCATGCCGTGCGCCGTCCCGGGATGTCCCCTGCCGGGGCGACACGCCACCGGCGGCCCGAATCACCCATCACATGCTGTGAGGTCCATCGTGGATCAAGACGCGAACACCGAATCACACGGGGAACGCGCCGACCGCAACTTCATCGAGCTGCTGCACGGCGCCCGGGTGGCGGTGACCGGCGTGCAGGTGCTGTTCGCCTTCCTGCTCACCGTGCCGTTCTCCCCGGGCTTCTCCGCACTGGCGCCGGCCGACCGGCGGCTGTACTACGTGGCGCTGATCAGCGCCGCCGTCGCCTCCATCTGCTACATCGCCCCGGCCCACCAGCACCGCGTGCTGTTTCGCCAAGGCCGCAAGGAGACGCTGGTGCGCCGCTCGAACTCCTACGCGATCATCGGCGCGCTGGCGTTGACCTTATCCATGACGAGCGCCGCCGCGCTGGTGATCGACTACCTGTTCGGCAGCCTGCTCTCCTGGATCACCGCGGGCGTACTGGCCGTCCTGACGGGGTGGACGTGGTTCCTGCAGCCGGCCCTCACCCGCGCCGGCACCCGGCGCGATGCGCCGGAGAACGGAGCGGGCGCCAAGGGCTACAACGTCGCGGACGAACGATAGCGGCCAGACTCGACGCCTTTCTGTCTCTGCCGTACGGCTCGGCAATCCCACGGCCTGGCGCCCAATCCGCTCGGCACGACGCCGTGTCAGACCCAGAGCGGGCCTGGCGCACACTCGACGTGCCGCACCACGCCGGAGTCGTCACCTTCCAGCGGCTCGACGACGCCACCACCCGGGTCGACCTCCAGATGGTCTACGACCCTGAGGGCTTCGTCGAAACCGCGGGTGACTGGCTGCAACCCGTTCGCCTGCGGGTTGAGGGCGACATGCGACGCTTCAGGGACTTCATCGAGCCGTGACGCTCACATCTGGTATGACGGCGACAAGCCCGAGAATTTCACCAGTTACAAGCTGCTGATCGCCGACGTCGTCGATGGCCGGCTGATGACCGTGCCACGGGCTGTCATGGCTGCCGGCAACATCATGCAGGGCGCCCGCGGTGGCGCCGACCTCCCCACGGACGAGGTCGGCCGGGTCAAGGCCCACCTCGCCCGCTACTACGAGAAGATGGGCGACACCCCGCCGTGGGATCGCTGACCGTTGGTCGGCCGGAGCGGGCGCTGGTGCTGCCGCGCCGAGCACGTCGAGAGCTGGGGTCGACTCATCCGCGACTGACCGCACGGGTGACGGGGTAGCGACCATCCATGCGACTGGGCGTGCTCGACATCGGTTCCAACACCGCGCATCTGCGCATCGCCGACCTCGCGACAGGTTATCCGCCGCTTTCGGTGGCGACCCTGAAACGCCCGATTCGCCTGGCCGAGGGAACCAGCCGGGACGGCATCGTGGGGCGGGCGGCTATCGACCGGCTCACCGCGGCCGTCAGCGAGGCCGCCGCCGTCGCTGCGCGGCACCGCGTGCACGAACTGGTGCCGTTCGCCACCGCCGCCGTACGCGACGCCGCCAACCGTGATCCGATCCTGATGGAGGTCGAGGCCGAGACCGGTGTACAGGTCGGCTATCTGGACGCCGAGCAGGAGGCACGGCTCACGTTCCTGGCCGCACGGCACTGGTTCGGGTGGTCGGCCGGCCCCATCCTGCTCGCCGACATCGGCGGCGGCTCCATGGAAATCGCCTACGGATCGGGGGAGAACCCGGAGCTGGCACTTTCACTGCCGCTGGGCGCCGGCCGATTGACCCGCCACCGGTTGCCGGATCCGGACCAGGTCAAGAAGAAACACCTCCGGCAACTGCGGGAACACGTGCGCTCGGTGCTCGCCAAGGACATCCACGAGGTCTCCGCCCGGCACCGTGGCCGTCAGGCCACCGCCATCGCCACGTCCAGGACGTTCCACCAGCTCGCCCGTCTGTGCGGGGCGCCCAAGGGCAAGGCGGGACCGCACGTCCCTCGCACGCTGGATCACGACGATCTGCACGAGGCGATCGGCCTCCTGGTTGCCAGGACGTCCGCGCAGCGAGCCCGCCTTCCAGGCGTCTCGGCCGCCCGTGCCCAGCAGATCCTCGCTGGAGCGGTCGTCGCCGAGGCCACGATGTCCGCGCTGAACCTGACCTGTGTGCGCATCTGCCCGTGGGCGCTGCGCGAGGGCATTCTGCTCGACCGGCTCCATAACTCCGCCCGGCGCTCTCCTCATCTGTCGGCGATCCAGGGCGGGAACGCCCTCTGACAGACCCCGAGGCCGCCCGCACGGCGGCACTCGTTCGGTAGTGAGATACGTCTGATGCGGGTCATGGAGAGGTCGAGAAGGCTTTGGACAGACCGGTCACGTCCAGGACCCTGCGCAACATGCCGTGTACGTGGGTCAGTTCCATGTGACCGCCTGCCGCGAGAAGGCAACTCTGCGCGTGGAGCAGGGCCTCCAGCCCGTTGGAGTCGCAGAATTCGAGGCCCGCGGTGTCGATGGTGAGACACGTGCAGCCCTTCTCCAGGGCGGTGTCCACGAGCGGTTGAAGAAGCGGTGAGGAAGAGAGGTCGAGATCGCCGTCCAGAGTCAGCGCACCGGCAGGGGCATGGACGACCAGGCGCAGGTCCAGTGTGTTCATTGAAACATCACCTCGTGATGTGGCGTCCCGTAACGGCGCATCCCCATACGAATGAAGCCACCTCTCCAGGCTACGCCTCAGCATTCCTCGCCATCAAAGCTCTACCGTGCGGCTCGTTTACTTCGAGCACGTCGGGTAGTGGCCTCCCGTGGGTCGGTGCGCCCTCAGCTGAATCAACGGAACTGGCGTCAGCGTCGGCAATCGGCTCGCACGTCGAAAGGAAGTCGAAAGGAAGTCAGCCTGAGCCGACCTGCATATTCTGCGAAGAACGTGAACCGAGTCGCAGATGTTCAATTCTCTCAAAAGGAGAAATCATGATCATCGTTGGGATAATCCTCCTGCTTCTGGGGTGGCTACTCGGCATCTCGGTGCTGTACACCATCGGCATCATCGCCATCGTCATCGGCCTGGTCCTGCTCCTTCTGGGCTTCGTCGGCCACCCGGTCGCCGGCCGACGGCACTGGTTCTGACAGACGGCACTGGTTCTGACGATCGGGTTCCCGCCCAGGCGCGCGGCAGCCGCAGCGTCTGGGATCCGGTGGGCGACCTCCGCAGGCCGGGGCCCGCCAGAGGGCATCCAGGGCAATCTCCGCACCCCGCCCAGGAAAGCTCCGGAGTCGGTAAGGCAGTGCGTGACCAGTCAAGACAGGGGTAGTCGCCGGCGGGTATCCGAGAGGGGACCGACCATGACCACCCAGAAGACGAAGCCCGAGACTATGGGCGAAAGCGACGTCATCGACCTGCTGGTGGCTCAGCATTCGATGATCAGGAATCTGTTCGACGAGGTCGAGCGGGCCACGCCCGACCGGCGTGGCGAGGCGTTCACCCGGCTGGTACGGCTGCTGGCCGTGCACGAGACGGCCGAAGAGGAGATCGTGCACCCCTACGCCCGCCGCAAGATCGAGGGCGGTGACGCCATCGTCGAGGCCCGCCTGGACGAGGAGAACCAGGCCAAGCAGCTCCTGCAGCAGATGGACGAGGCCGGGCCCGACGCCCCTGACTTCACCGAGCAGCTCGCCGTTCTGCGTATCGCCGTCGAAGCGCACGCACGCAACGAGGAACGCTACGAATTCAGCCAACTGCGCGCCCTCACCACCGAGGCTGAGCGCCGGAGCATGGCACTCGGCGTCAAAGCCGCCGAGGCGCTGGCTCCCACCCACCCGCACCCCGGCACCGAATCGGCGACCAAGAACGTGCTCATGGGAACCCCTGTCGCGATGATGGACCGGGTCCGCGACGTCATCCGCCAGACCTTGGGCAAGCAGAGCTGATCCGCAAGGCCGAGAGGCGGTGCCGACGGGCCGGTAAGTAGGGCCGGACAGGAGATCTCCACCTGTCCGGCCCTTGGCGCGACACCGCACCCGTTTCCCTGCCTGCGGCCGACCCCTCATCTCTGGGGCCGCAGGTTCCTGCCGAAGAGTGGTCGGACTGTTAGCTGCTGATCACCGCTCGTCTACGGACGATGCGCCTTGGCCGCGTTCTTGGATGACGTCTTGGCGGTCATGGGAAGGCAGGGCGGCGTCTGGAAGACGACGCCGTCGAGGAAGTTACCGATCGCCGGGTTGCCGCCGGCGGCCGACACCGACTCGAAGGCGAAGCGGGTGACGGTCTGGCCGGCAGGGACGACGTACGTGCCGGTGTAGTGGCCCCAGGCGGTGTTGCCGTCGGAGATGTCGGGGGAGGCGGCTCCGTCGGGGGTTTGCGCGGTGGTGGCGCCCGGCGTGCCGATGAGGACGCGCATCACGTCGGTCCCCGCCCTGCCGCGGTGGTACAGCGACCAGGTCATCACGGTTCCTGGAACGGTGGGGACGTCCTGGTAGAGCGTGGAGACCTCGTTGGCGTTGAGTTCGGCGAACTGCTGGCCGTCCGCGGCCGGGACGCCGCTGGAGCTGTTCCAGAACTCCAGCTTGCGGTCGGAGGCGGTGGTGTGCCAGCCGACGCCGGGGTTGGTGGAGGCGTCCGGGATGTTCCAGTCGTACCGGTTCACGGCGGGTGTCTCGAAGCTGCCGTTGACCAGGTTGATGGGCTCGCGGGTGCAGGCGACGGTGACGGTGACCGTGGCGGTGCTGGTCCCGCAGGCGGTCTCGATGGAGTAGGTGAAGGTGTCGGTGCCGGCGCGGTCCTTGTCGGGCGTGTAGATCAGTTTGTCGCCGGAGATCTTCACGGTGCCGTGGGCGGGCTGGGTGACCTTGCTGATCGTCGGGGCCGTCCCGGTGTCGTTGGCCAGTACGGGCACGGTGACGGCGGTGTCCTCCGTGGTGGTGGCGGTGTCGTCGGCGGCCCTGGTGGGCGAGATGGACTGCCCGTCGACGATCTGGATCGCGGGCGCGGCGGTGTTGTTGCCGAGCTGACCGGGAGCGGCGACGACGCTGCTGATTCCGCTCGGCCGGATGGTCATGCTGCGCCCGACGGTGCCCTGCCTGACCTGGAAGGTGATGACCGTCGGCGCCGGGTCGGTCTTGGTGCCCGGCGACTGGACGCTCAGGGTGTTGCCGCTGAGGGCGCCGTTCTGCACCTGCCCCACCACCTGGGCGTTGGCCAGCAGGGACGACAGGTCCCACATGGTGGTGTAGGTGCGGACGAGCAGCGGCCACTGTGCCGTGCGGTGCGTCAGCGTGAGGGTGAAGGTGCCGCCCGGCGCGATCTGGCCGCCCCACAGGGAGGGTGAGGTGGTGACCGAGATGGAACCGCTGCCCAGGCGCATGCCGAGCGCGTTCTTCCAGTAGTACTCGACCGGGTAGTTGGCCTGTCCCTGCCGGACGCAGGGCGTGCCGGCGGCTTGGTGGACGGGCTTGCGCGGGGTGGCGTCGACGACCGCCCGCGTCTGGGACGCGGCGGGGGCCGCCGCGAGCAGGGGGATCATGAGGGCGCCGGTGAGGGCTGCCGTCGCCATGGCCTTGACCCGGTTGGGGAGGCTGCGCGGCGGACGTGGTGTGGGGTTCAACTTGCCATCCTCGCTGTGAGTAGTTGGCAAATAACTATCTGTAGTCACAGGGGGAATGCAAGAGATTTCGCGAGTCGCTATCAAGCGTCTGGCGCCGAACGCACCGTACAGAGCATCGTCAACGACCCGTACGACACCGGATGAGACCCGGCGAGCAGGCCGGGCGCAGCCGTACGGCGGTCAGGAGCGGGGAAGGAGCGGCCCGAGGGGACCGAGGTCGATGTTGAGGTCGGCGGGAGTCAGGTCGAACCGCTCGCACAGCTCCGCCATGGCCTCTTCCAGACGCATCAGCGTCAGGCCCAGCACCTCCACCTGCTCGTCCGACAGGTCCCCCTGCTCCATCCGCCGGATGCACTGGCGCTCCATGAGCTGGCGGATGAGTTCGACGAGTGTCAGGACGAGGCGGGACAGGTCCCGCTCCACCGCCTCGCGGTCGGCCTCGATGCGCAGCCGCCTCGACGGCACGCGGTCCGCCTGGCGGGCGCTCTCCACGTTCCTGATCTCATTCACCGCGACGCGCGCCCACGATCGTGTCGGACTCCCGTACGGACATGACAAGAGCGCGCAAGGAGATGCGGACGAGATCGATGTCGGCGATCGACAGCACGAGGTCGCCGCTGACGACCACACCGCCCGCGAGCAGCCGATCCAGCAGGTCCACAAGCGCCACCCGTTCGGAGGGCAGACGGCCCTCACGCGCCAGAACGTCGCCGCGCGGCTCAGAGTACGTCATCACGCGCCTCGCTCTCCGAGCTCTCCAACGGCTCGACAGGCGTGGTGAAGGAGTAGGGCGCCCACGGACCCGTCAGCTCGACGTCGACGCCCTCCCCGCGCAGCTCCTGGACGAGCCGTCCAAGCTCCTGGGCGCGTGCCGCGTCGACCAGGTAGGCGCCGTTGAGCACCATCCACTCCTCGCGGCCGGTGAGCTGCGGGTCCTGGGCGCGGTGGCGGCAGCTCGCCACGGCGACGGCGCTCAACGTGTCATGGATCCGTTCGGCCCGCGCGACCGCCTGGTGCCAGGCTTCCTCGCGGGTCTGGAGGCTGGCCTGCCGCCTCTTCAGGTACGCCGTGCCCGGGCTGCTCGGAGCGGCCGTCTCCTCCGCCGGGGCCGCCGCCGATGGGGCGACGAACACCTTGACCCCCCATTCGTCGTGACCGGCGATGCGGGACAGCACCTCGACGAAGTCGTCATGCCGCTGCTCCAGAAGCTCTCGGACCTGTGCTTCGTCGCGGTAGACCGTGACCAGCCGCACCGGAGCGGTAGGGGTCTTCTCCGCCACCGCCTCCACCACCCGGTGGTGGGCCCGGGCGGTCTCACCGAGCCAGTCGAGGTCCTCCAGCGACTCCCGCAGCGGCTCCTCGCCGAACTCCGTCAGCGAGACGGCGCTCACGTACGCCGCGAGACCGGCGTGGGAGATGGCCCACACCGGTCCGCCCGCCACCCCGGTCAGGCCCTCCAACGGCGGGGCGTCCCGCGCCAGGGCGACCGCGTAGAGGTAGGTGCCCACCACGTCATTCATCGGGCTGCTCCTCCCACCGCGGCTTCCTGACGCGTTCCGGCTCCTGCGGCTCCCGCGGCCGCGTCCTGGCGCTCTCCACTCTCCCCGGCAGCGCGCGACGCGTGCCCTCCGCGGCGGCCAGCTCTCTGCGGAGCCTGCGGTTCTCCTCCAGCAGTTCCTGGTTCTTCCCGGTCAGCCAGGGGTCGTGCTCCCACCAGTCGATGCCCATCTCCCTGGCCGTGTCGACCGACGCGATGATCAACCGGAGCTTGATGGTCAGCAGCTCGATGTCCAGGAGGTTCACGCGGATGTCACCCGCGATCACGATCCCCCGGTCGAGGACTCGCTCCAGAATGTCACCAAGGTTCGCCGGCTCCCGGCTGGCAGGAGCGTGGGACTGGCGGATCATCGGGCTCGATTCGGTCATGTCGCCGTTGCCTCACGCGTTGTCGCTGCTCCCGCGCCTGTAGCGCCGCTTTCTCTGGTAGGCGATCAGATTTCCCTCCCTGTCCAGCTCGGCCTGGTAGAGCGCGAGGATGTCGCCGGACGAGGGGATGCGACGATCCTCGACCACCTCGACGTCGACCATCCAGCCGTTCTCGACCGCCTGCACCCGTGTGGCGCCTTCCACTTCCCTGGCGGTCAGTTCGGAGATGTACCGCAGCCCGGCCGCTCCGGCGGCCATCGCCGACAGGACGCGGGTCCGCACGCCGGCCTGCTCCTTGCGCTCAGCCTCGTCGCGTCTGGCAGGCACACGATCATCCCCTCTCCTGGCCGCCGGTCACCGTGCCGGCGCTCGCGGGACCTGATCGGCCGGTCATCTGCTGGAGGAGCAGCTCCATCTCGCGGGCTGCGTCCTGCTCCGACATCGCGCCGACGGCCTTGAGCCGCTCGATCTCCTCCAGCCGGTGGCGGACCACGACCGGGTCCCGTACCTCGCGCTCGACCTGTTTCTGGATCAGCTCGCCCAGCTTGATCACGCCCTTGACGGGAGCCACCGGCCAGCCGAAGAGCAGGCTGATCAGCCCCATCAGACACCTCCCCGCGCGGACGCCACGAAGTCGTACGCGGCCATCGGGCCCAGCAGGCGGAAGTCCACCCGGCCCGCCCATCGCTCGGCGAAGTCCGCCACGACCTGCTCGAGCTCGTCCTGCCGGTCCTTCTCCATGAGAAGCGCCAGGTGGATGGCGTCCTCCTCGTGGGAGGGCGCCCGCACGGCGGCGAGCACGCTCACCGGCTCCACCGCCTCAAGGACCGCGTCCGTGTCGGCCTCGCGCTTGGCGGCGATCGCGTCGTCGACCAGCTCCCCGAGCTCCACCCGCAGGTCTCGGGCCGCTTCTTCGCCCACCTCGCGGATCTGGTCGCGAAGTTTCGCGGCCTCGGGGTACTCGTCGAGCACCTCCCACAGCACGGTCTCCTCGACGTAACGGCCCTTGACGACGTATTGGGCCCGTCCCTCCATCTCCTGCAGCGCGTGGAGGAACTCGTCGTGATGAGGGGCGAGCAACTCCTCGACGACCGCCTCCGGGCTCGATACGACCGAGCCGAACCGCAACGGCAGCACGGGGACCTCGGCCGCCGTGGCATCCAGCAGCTCTTCGTGCCCGAGAAGGTCCGCGGGGGTGCCGAGCGGGCGGTCGAGCGCGACGTCGCTCACCAGAGCGGCGATCTCGCCGTGTGGGATGGACGTGACCTTGGCCTTCGCGCCGTCGCCGACGCCTTGAGCGTCCTCGGCCACCTCGACGTCCTCCGGGACGAGGCCGTAGACGTAGACGCCGACGGCTGGTTCGGTGGCGGCACCCATGTCAGCGCTCCTCTCTCTCCTGCCACCGCGCTTCCCGGCGTTCCTCTGCGCGGTCTTCCACGAGGTCGTGCAGCTTCTCTCCGGCCGCCTCGAGCACACCTTGAGCGATGTCCTTGCTCCTGCTGCCGATCTGTCCCTGCTTCGCGGCCTGCACCATCTCGGGAACGCCTGGTGGCTTCGACTCGGCGAGGTCCAGCCGGTTCACGGCCTCGGCGAAGCGCAGGTAGGTGTCCACGCTGGCGACGACGATGCGCGCGTCGATGGTCAGAATCTCGATGCCGACGAGCGAAGCTCTGACATATGCATCGATGACGAGCCCCTTGTCCAGGATCGTGTCGATGACGTCGGCCAGACTCGATGAAGACGGACCTCTGGCCACTCCCCCCGCCGCGGGCTGGACAGTCATGTCTCTCCCTCTTCCCCATGATCTGTCGCTGGCGGTGTCCTGTCATGACCGCCGGGCTACCGGCCTGCGACGCACCGGCCGTGACGTGGGTCCCTCCGCGTGGACCGGCCGTTGCGGCGGTTCTTCGCGTTCCATCCGCGGACGGCGCTCCCGGGCGATCTCTTCCTCTCTCTCCTCCTCCGGTTCCTCCTCTGCCGTCGCCTCAGGCTCTTCCTCCTCAGGCTCCTCTTCTTCCTCGGGTTCTTCGCCCTCTTCCGCCGGCGCTTCCTCCTCTTCGGCACGCTCTTCGGCCTGCTCCTCCTTCAGAGCGGTCTCGTGGTCCTTGACGACCTTGCCGTCGTGTATCTCGCCGCGCCAGCCGTCCTCCACCGCCTCGTCCGGGTGCAGCATGGTCGCGGTCATCACGTGCCGCGCGAAGTGCTTGAGCTCCAGACGCGCCCGCCTGCCCTGGGCCCGCCACAGGTTGCCGACATGCTCGACGAAGCCCTGCGGGTGATACTCGAGTACGAGCACGACCCGGGTCAGCTCAGGCGCGAGCTCGTGGAAGGTCACGGTGCCGTCGACCCGGCCCTTGGCGCCCTTGGACCGCCAGATGATCCGATGGTCGGGCACCTGCTCGACGATCGTCGACTCCCACGTCCGCCGGGAGAAGAAGACGCGCGCCTGCCACATGAGTTTCTCGTCGGCGGACTGCTCCACCATCTCGACCTTCTTCATGAAGTTCGGGAATTGCTGGAACTGCGTCCACTGGTTGTAGACGAGCCGCACCGGGGCGCCGATGTCGACCTCTTCGACGATGTTGGTGAGCTTGAGCTTCTTGCCCTTGTCCTTGCCCTTCTTCCCGCCGCCGGTCAGTAGCTGCCGGCCGCGCTCGAAGAGCCCGCGGGCCACTCCCTTGACGGCTCCCTTGACGGCGTCCTTCGATACCGACCCGCCGCCCGGCTTCCCGGTGAGCGCGGACACGAGGCCCGATCCGGTTCCCTCCGCGTAGTCGGTCAACCGGCCGGTGACGCCCTCGACCTTGTCCGTCAGGGACACCAGCGACCGTTCCGCCACGGCCTGGGCCAGGTTCCGCAACTCGTCCGTCAAGTGCTGCGTCGGCAACTCCCGGACCAGCTCCCGGACCGGGCCGACCTTCGTTTCCTGGGTCACCCGACTCACCTCCGGGTCCTGCCGGCCAGGCGCGACTCACGCAAGGTCTTGACCGCCTCTTCGCGCATCCTCCCGCGGGAAGGCTTCTGCTCGGGTGCTTCCTCCTCGTAACGCTCTTCTCGTGCGTACTTCTCGTGTGTCTCCTTCTCGCCTTCCTCTCCGGTCCTCTGCCTGGGGACGGAAGGAGCGCGCAACGATTCCGCGCGATCGTGGAGCTTCGAGCTGAGAGTGTCGATCTGCTTACTTGTCGCGGCGACGGCGGCCGCCTTGCCGACCTCCATGAGGTCGCCGCGGAGACGCCCGACGATGTTCTCGATCTCAGGTGACGTGCCGAGCGCCTTCATTCCCTGCTCAAGCAGGCCGCCACCGCCTTGTCGCCGCATCTTCCCCGCCACGCCTGCCGCGACCAGAGCGGTCGCCAACCGCAGCTTGTGACGCCGGCCGAGGTAGTACCCGGCGATGATGGCCAGTGCCACGCGGATGCTGTCTTTCATGATGGATACGCCTCGCTCTCCTGCCTCGCCCGCCCCAGCGGCCACGCCGTGCGGGGGAGAAACATCGCAAGAGTGCTGCTTCTGAAGAGATCAACCAGAGCCCCTGTGAGCCCTGCAATCAAGTACCGCCCCTACCCGTCAATGCGGACAAGCAAACACATATCGGGCATGGCGCTACAGGGCGGGCGCTGCTGCCCCTCGGTCTCTTGACGCCCGGGTGCGTAATGGCCCGTCGTCCGGGCAGTGAGGATTTTGTCGATCCCCGGAGTCCGGACAACACGCCGTGACAGGGAGGCCGATATGGCTCGGAACGAAAAGATCAAGGGCAAGGCGGAAGAGGTGAAAGGCAGGGCCAAGGAACGTCTTGGTGAGGCCACCGGCAACGAATCCTTGCAGGCCAGAGGGCATGCCAAAAAGGTCAAGGGCAACCTCAGGCAGGCAAAGGAGAAGGTGAAGGACGCCTTCAAGAAGAAGTGATCCGGCTGTCGAACAGGCCGTGGCGAAAACCCTTCCCGGGTTTTCGCCACGGCCTGTTCAAGCTGAGCGGGTCGGGCGGGACTGTCGCGGGCCGAACGGCACGGCTTCCGGGGGCTCGGCATCGATTAGGCATTCGGTGCAGGGGGAAGTCCAAGTTCGTGTCCCCCCGGGCAGTCGGTGGGAGGGGGACATGTCGTGGCCGGGATCGACGAGCAGCCAGCGTCCACGACCCCTGTGCAGGCCGGCCGCCGGGCCAGGGCCGGGCGGTTGATCGTTTCTTGGCTGTCCACCACCGACCACAAGGTGGTCGGGTATCTCTATCTCACGACCAGCTTCGTGTTCTTCCTCCTGGCCGGTGTCATGGCGATGGTGATCCGCGCCGAGTTGCTCGGCCCTGGGTTGCAGGTGGTCACGCGGGAGCAGTTCAACCAGCTTTTCAGCATCCATGGCACGATCATGCTGCTGCTGTTCGCGACGCCGCTCTTCGCCGGGTTCGCCAACTTCGTCATGCCCTTGCAGATCGGCGCCCCGGATGTCGCCTTCCCCCGGCTGAACATGGTGGGTTACTGGTTGTTCCTGTTCGGCGGGCTCATCGTGGTCAGCGGCTTCCTGGTGCCCGGCGGAGCCGCTCCGTTCGGCTGGACCGCCTACACTCCGCTGTCAACGCTGGAGTTCACCCCCAGCCCCGGCATCGGCGGGGACCTGTGGGTGATGGGGCTGGCACTCAGCGGGCTGGGCACCATCCTCGCCTCGGTCAACTTCATCACCACCATCATCTGCATGCGAGCGCCGGGCATGACCATGTTCCGGATGCCGATCTTCACCTGGAACACCCTGTTGACCAGCATGATGGTGCTGCTGGCGTTCCCGGTGCTGGCGGCGGCGCTGCTGGTGCTGGAGTCGGACCGCAAGCTCGGCACCCACGTCTTCGACGCGGCCAGCGGCGGCGCGATCCTGTGGCAGCACCTGTTCTGGTTCTTCGGCCACCCCGAGGTGTACATCATCGCGCTGCCGTTCTTCGGCATCGTGACCGAGGTGATCCCGGTGTTCAGCAGAAAACCGCTGTTCGGCTACCTCGGGATGATCGGCGCCACCATCGCCATCGCCGGGCTGTCCATGACCGTGTGGGCCCACCACATGTTCGCCACCGGACAGGTGCTGCTGCCGTTCTTCTCGCTCCTGACGTTCCTCATCGCGGTGCCGACCGGGGTGAAGTTCTTCAACTGGACCGGCACCATGTGGCGCGGCCACCTGAGCTTCGAGACGCCGATGCTGTTCTCCGTCGGCTTCCTCGCGACCTTCCTGCTCGGCGGGCTCACCGGCGTCATCCTCGCCTCACCGCCGCTGGACTTCCACATCAGCGACACCTATTTCGTCGTCGCCCACTTCCATTACACGGTCTTCGGCACCGTGGTGTTCGCGATGTTCGCCGGGTTCTATTTCTGGTGGCCGAAGATGACCGGCAGGATTCTTGACGACAGGCTGGGCAAGCTGCACTTCTGGCCGCTGTTCATCGGATTCCACACCACGTTTCTCATCCAGCACTGGCTCGGCATGGCCGGCTTTCCGCGCCGGTACGCCGACTACAGCCCGGCCGACGGATTCACCACGCTCAACGCGATCTCGTCGAGCGGCGCGTTCCTGCTCGGGGCCTCGACCCTGGCGTTCCTCTACAACGTCTACCGGACCTACCGCCACGCCCCCGCAGTGACCGTGGACGACCCGTGGGGCTTCGGGAACTCCCTGGAATGGGCCACGTCCTGCCCGCCGCCGCGGCACAACTTCACCTCGCTGCCCCGCATCAGCTCCGAGCGCCCGGCCTTCGACCTGCACCATCCCTACACCCGCGGACCACAACTGTCCGCGGAGCCACAGGTGGAGATCCCGCCGCCGTGACCGGCCGCCGCGACGCCGGAACCCGGCCTCACGTCCCGCGGCCGGGGCGGCGCCGCCGCCCCGGCCCGGACCGTCAGTCCTCGACCCACCCGTGCTTGCGGGCGAGAACGAGGAGGTTGTCCGCGAGCCGTACGATCTGCCCGCCCGTCAGGTCGGGCAGGCCGCTGAGCAGCGTCTCGATCAGCTCCTGGCGGAACTCCTCCGGTGCGAGCACGTCGCACATCCCGTCGTCGTCGTCCGCGTGCGCGGGCGCATGAACGGGCGTGTGCACGGGCGTGTGCACGGGTGCCGGCGTCACCACGGCGGGGGAGCCGGCCCCCTGCGTCAGGCGTACGTCGTACGCCTTGAGGCCCCGATCGCTCTCCAGGACCTCGAACTCGACCCGGGTGCCGGCCGTGAAGGCGGCCTTGTCGTCGAGCAGGTCGTTCGCGTGGACGAAGACATCCTGCCCGCCGTGATCAGGGACGATGAACCCAAAGCCGCGAATATCATCGAATCGCAGCATTCTTCCAGATTGCGCCACAACAACCCCCAGCCAAACCAACTCACCAGAACCAACGCGTTTTGCGGCGGATCGGGCCGGTGTCGCGAGCATTGCGCCGACCCGGCCGATCCCGATGGTATCCCCATCCACCCACCACGTGTCACGCCCCTGCGCCCGGCCTCCGCTCGCGCGGGGCCGCACAGCCCACTGCCACGCGTGCCGGGAACTCGCGCCTGCCGGGAACAAGCGTCCGTCCGGCCGGAACGGTCGTCCGCCTGGCTGGAACGGGCGTCCGTCCAGCCGGAACGTCCGGGGCCGCCGGGCAGGACGTAGGGTCCATCTCAGCAACCGGGTCCGGCCGTGATCAGGCCGCACGGTGAGATGGGAGCCTGAATGTCCGTCACCCCAGCGCACCTTCGCACCCTCGCGAGCCGCGCCGAGGCGCTGACCGCCGAGGTCCGGGCCCTGTGCGAGAGCGTCCCCGCGGGATCGCCCGAGAGTGAGCAGCTCGCCGAGGCGCGGCAGGCGGCGCAGTGGCTGGCCCGGGGCGCGGAGGACCTGGAGCGGGCCGCCGCCGACCTGGCCAGGTTCCAGGTGCAGCCGTGCAGAATGCCGTGGAGCGTCTGTCCCGAGCACGGCAACACGCTCTCCTCCGCCGCGGGCGTCTCCACGTGCCGGGTGTGCGGCCGCACCTGGAACTACACCCGGATGAGCCAGCCGTGTCAGGAGCCGGTGACCTGGAAGGTGTTCGACCGGGCGGGCACCGAGACGCGGATGTGCGACGGGCACGTGCTCGGCGCCCGCGCCGCCACCCAGGGCGCCACCTTCATCCGCCTCGACCCGGCCGCCCCGCACCCATGACCCCGGGGCGGGGCGGCACGCCGCCGATCACCGGGCCGGCGCGTACTCCCCGATCAGGGCGACGAACTGGGCGGGCGTCACCGTACGGATGCGCACCAGGCGGTCCTGCCACTTGCCGTACAGCGTCACCATGTCGGCCACGCCCCCGGTCATGGGCATGACCAGACGCCCACCCTCGGCGAGCTGGGCGACCAGCGGTCGCGGCACCTTCGGTGCTGCGGCCGAGACGATCACCGCGTCGAACGGCGCCCGTCCCGGCAGCCCGGCGGTGCCGTCGCCGACGACCACCTCCACGTTCGTCACGCCCGCCGCCGCCAGGTTGGCCCGCGCGTGCTCGGCCAGGTCGGCGAGCCGCTCCACGGAGTACACCCGCCGGGCCATCCGCGCCAGCAGCGCGGTCTGGTAGCCGTAGCCGGTGCCGACCTCCAGGACGCTCTCCTCGCCCGCCAGCCGCAGCACGTCGATCATCTGGGCGACCAGGGACGGCTGGGAGGTCGGCAGCCCGTGCCCGATCGGGATCGGCTGGTCGAACCGGGCGCGCGCCGCCGAGTGCGCGGGCACGAACAATTCGCGCCTGATCGCCGCTATCGCGCCCAGCAGACGGGGGTCGCTCACCCCCGTCCGCCGGGCGGCCTCCACCAGGTTTCCCGCCATCGGGTTCCCCCAGGCGTGCCGTTGAGGCCGTTCAGGGGGTGAGCTCGACGCGGCGCCGGCCGCGGCCCTCCGTACGCGGCACGCGTACGGTCAGGACGCCGTCGCGCAGCGTAGCCTCCGCCTTGTCCGTGTCCACGTCGGAGGGGAGCGAGGCGTAGTAGGAGAACTGCCCGCTGTGGCGGCGCAGGACGTCCCCCCGCTGCTCCTCCGAGGTGTGACCGCTGATGCTGATGCGACGGTCGTCGAGGTCGATGCTGACATCATCCTTCTTGATGCCCGGCAGCTCGGCCCGGATAAGGTACGCGTCGCGCTCCTCGTCCATCTCCACCGCGGGCACCCAGTTCTTGCGCCCCTGCGCGGCCTGCTCGAACAGCGAACCCATCCGGTTCCACATGCGCTCGAACTCCTCGAACGGGTCCTGCCACCACGTCGCGTCGCCCCGGCGGCGCTGCTGCGTCTCGTTCCTGCGCTTGCGTACTGGAAGATGCATGATCGACCTCCCTCTGTCCAGCGCGGTCCCTCTACCCCGAATCAACGGCTATCCACCAGCGGATTCCGGGGTGCCCTGCCCCTTGATCGACCGGCCTCCGGCGCCCACCATCGAGCCAGGAACCCCCCACGAGGAAGGACCGTCATGATCCGCCGCGCACTCCTGGCCACGATCCTCGGCCTGGCCGCCGTCACCGCCGTGACCACCGGCCCCGCGCAGGCCCGGGCCTGCCAGCTCAGCTACACCTGCGTCACCACCTACTACAGCGACTCCGCGCACACCACCGTGGTCGGCGGCAAGTTCGAGGACTGCGAGGGGAACACGTCCACGTGGGGCGTGCGCACCGGTTACTTGACCTTCGACGAGAGCCCCTGCTGATCCCCAGAGGCCGGGCGCGGGCGTGTTTGGGCAGGTCGTGACGGGCAGGAGGGCGGGGTGACCGTCACGCTCGCGCTGGCGGGCGACACGATGCTCGGCAGGGGCGTCGCCGACCTGCTGGCGAGGTCCGCCGACCTGGAGGCGTACGTCTCGGACGGCGTCCGCGCGTACCTCTCCGAGGCCGACGTCACGCTGCTGAACCTCGAATGCTGCCTGTCCGATCGCGGCAGCCCGTGGCCCGCGCCCGGCAAGCTCTTCCACTTCCGCGCCCCGCCGCAGGCCGCCGGACTGCTGGCCGGGCTGGGCGTGGACTGTGTCACGCTGGCCAACAACCACGCGCTCGACTACGGCCGCGACGCCCTGCTGGACACCCGCGCCCACCTCGCGCGGGCCGGGATCCGCGCGGCGGGCGCGGGCCCCGACCTGGAGCGGGCGCGCGAGCCGGTCGTCCTCGACGTACGCGGGCTACGGCTGGCCGTCGTCTCCGTCACCGACCACCCGGCCGACTACGCGGCCACGCGCGAACGGCCCGGCGTGGCCCACGCCGACCTGTCCTCGGGAGTGCCGTCGTGGCTGACGGACACGATCGCCCGAGCGCGTACGGCGGCCGACGCTGTCGTGGTCAGCCCTCATTGGGGCCCGAACATGACGACAGAGCCGCTGTCGTACGTCCGGGCCGCGGCGACCGTCCTGGCCGACGCCGGGGCCACGCTCGTCGCCGGCCACTCCGCGCACGTGCCGCACGGGGTCGCGCCGCCCGTCCTGTTCGACCTGGGCGACTTCCTCGACGACTACGCCGTGGACCCGGAGCTGCGCAACGACCTGTCGCTGCTGTTCCTGGTCACCCTCGACGCGCTCGGCCCGGTACGGCTGCGGGCGGTGCCGCTCAAGCTCGACTACTGCCGTACGGTCCTGGCCCGCGGCGCGGACCGCGCCTGGATGGGCAGCCGCTTCATCGGCGCGTCCGCCCAGCTCGGCACACCGGTCGCCTGGCAGAACGGCGTGCTCACCGCGGACCTGCGGTGACCGGCCCGCCCTACGTCGCGCTCCTGGACGGCTCGGGGTCGCGGGGGCGGACGAGCCCGTGCAGCACCGACGCCAGGCAGGCCGTCATGGCCTCGTCGCCGACCTCGCCGGGGTCGGCGCCGTGTTCGAGGGTCAGGCCGTAGCGCAGCGCCTGGACCGTGAGCGCCGCCTGCGGGACGGGGATCGTGAACTCGACGCCGAACTCCCGGGCCGTGTCGTCCAGCAGCCTGGCCACCTGGTCGCGTATCGGGCGGCGGACCCCGGCGTACGCGGCCCGTACGTCGGCGTCGTCGGCCGCGTGCAGCGCCAGCTCGATCATCAGCCGGCTCCAGGGCAGCCGCTCGACGATCCGCCGGGCCAGGACCTGGGCGAACCCGTCGGCCGTCGCCGGACGGCCCGCGCCACGTTCCGCGAACTCGGCGGAGACCAGGGCCAGGCGGGCGGAGTCGTGCTCGCGAACGAGGTCGGCGAGCAGGGCGTGCTTGCTGTCGAAGTTCGAGTAGACCGCGCCCTTGGTGAACCCGGCCTCGCGGGCGATCTGGGCGAGCGTGGCGGCCCGGTAGCCGCGTTCGGCGAACACTCGCGCCGCCGCGTCGAGCAGCCGGCGGCGCACGTCGTGCCGGGGCACCCGTGGTATCGGAGCGCCCGGCCCGGGCCCTCCCGGATGACTCATCGCCCTACCCCCGTGCCGTCCGGCCGGCGATACCGTCAGAACCCGGTACCACCAGAACTCGGTACTAAAGGTATCGCAGGCGCCGTCACGCGGCCGCCTCCGAGTGGGTCTGCC
Source organism: Nonomuraea antimicrobica (assembly GCF_039536965.1). Lineage (NCBI taxonomy): Bacteria > Bacillati > Actinomycetota > Actinomycetes > Streptosporangiales > Streptosporangiaceae > Nonomuraea > Nonomuraea antimicrobica. The sequence continues at coordinate 141,424 of NZ_BAAAZP010000009.1, forward strand.
CGTGGCGTGCCTTGGCGCGGGCGAGCGTCCGGATCGACCACCAGCCCCAGGCCAGGCTCACGGGGGCGCCGAGGGCGAAGTCGGCGAGGCCCAGCAGCCAGACCTCGTCCGCCAGATAGAGCGGGACCATGACGGTCAGGCGCGCGCAGCACACCAGCGCCGCCGCCGCCGTCACCACGACGTGCGCCCGGTGCGGGGCTCCGGTGACCCGCCCCACGGCCCGCCGCCAGGACGACGGCAGGAACGACAGCCTGGCCCGGTCGACGAACCGCGTGACGGGCCTGCCCAGCAGCACCGACCCGCCGAGCACGGCCGCCGTCGCGCCGACCCTGACCAGCTTCAGCACGAAGAAGTTCCTGGCCTCCCCGGTCAGCAGGGCCACCGCCACGGCCAGCCCGACCATGCCCGTGGCCGTGAGGACGACGCGAACCCCGTCGCCGCGCAGCAGGCGCACCCCCACCAGGACGGCCGCGGCCCCCATCGCCGCCGCCCCTCCCGCGCCGAGCCCCGCCCAGGAGTATCCGGCCAGAAAGCCCAGGACCGGCACCGCCGTGTCGATCACGGGCGCGACCCACCGCCGCCCCCCGCCCTGACCCTCATCGGTATCCATGACATGCGACGATACCAACGGCATCCAATACCTCCGGTATCCTACGGATGTCGCGATCCTCCACCGCCGCGAGGAACCAGCGCACCGGCCCCCTTTGGGCCTGGGGCCGAACCTGGGGGCGGGGGGTTGACTTTCGGCAGTGGGAGCCCGCGACGGGCGTGGATACCGTTGCCCGGCATGAGGGGAAAGGCAAGGCGCGTCGGTGACGTCCTGGTGGTGGCGGGGCTGGGGTTGCCGGTGCTGTGGGCCGGGTTCGTCTCCGGCGCCGACCACCGGCTCGCCTGGTGGCAGGTGCCGGCGTTCCTGGCCGGGATCGCCGCAGGGGTGGCACTGGCACGGGCGAAGGCGTGGGCGGCCATGCCGGTCGGGGTCGCGCTGTGGGTGGCGGCGGTGGTGGCCGGGAGCCCGTTCGTGGCGTTCGCGGCGATGGTGGTGCTGGCGTATCTGGGTGGCGTACGGGACGGGCGGCCCGGGGCGTTCGCGACGGCGGCAGGGAGCGCGGGCGTGGGCGTGGCCGTGCCGGTGCTGACCGGCGACGCGGGCACGTGGTTCGTGGCGGCGGCGGGCATCCTGCTGGGCGCGGTCGTGCCGTGGCTGGCCGGACGCGCCCGGCGCCAGTACGTGGCGATGGCCCGCGAGGGCTGGCAGCGGGCCGAGGCGCTGGAACGGGCCCAGCGGGTGATCGCCGAACAGGCGCGGGCGCGCGAACGCACCCGGATCGCCGGAGACATGCACGACCTGCTCGGCCACGAGCTGAGCCTGGTCGCGCTGCGGATCGGCGGGCTGGAGGTGGCGCCCGGCCTCCCGGAGCCCTACCGGGAGGCCACGGGCGAGGCGCGCCGGGCCGTGACCGCCGCCTCGCAGCGCCTCCAGGACATCGTGAACCTGCTGCACCAGGACGCCGAGCCCGCCACCGAGGACGTGCCGGACCTGGTGGCCAGGGCCGAGGCGGCGGGCCTGCCGGTGGAGCTGCGTACGGAAGGGGGCGGGCCGCCCCCGGAGGCCATGGCGGAGCGGGCCCTGCGGCGGGTCGTCCAGGAGGGCCTGACGAACGCGGCCAGACACGCCCCCGGCGCCCCCGTGAGCATCGTGGTCGAGCACCGTGAGGATGAGAGCGCGGTCACGGTGACCACGCACACCCCGCCCCTGCCCAAAGAAGGCGGAGAACGCGGAGATGGTGGGTATGGGCCGGTGGGTTCCAGGGGCGGGAACGGGCTGGTGGGGCTGGGGGAGCGGGTGCGCCTGTGCGGGGGGAGGCTGTGGGCCGGGGCGACGGCCGACGGGTTCGAGGTGCGCGCCAGGGTGCCCCGTGAGCCCGGCCGCCCCCTCGGTGACGAGCCGGACCGGCCTTCGACGTCGGCGTCACGTCTGGACAGGGCGCGTCGCCGGGCGCACCGCAGCCGGTTCGCCGCCCTCACCACCGCCGTGGCGGCGACGGCCACGGTCACGGTGCTGGTGCTGGGCTTCATGGTCTACGACTCGGTCACCTCGGCGCTGTCCCCCGCCGTCTTCCACGGCCTGCGATTGGGGGAGGCGCAGGCGGTGGTGGACGCCGCCCTGCCCGCCCGTACCCGCCTGGACGCCGCACCGCCCGGTGAACCGCCGAGGCCGTACGGGGCCCGCTGCCGCTTCTACGGCACCCACGCCGATCCGTTCGACGGCGTCCGCGGCGGGCTGTTCCGGCTGTGCTTCCGTGACGGCCGCCTGGTCGCCAAGGATTTCCTGCCCAGCACCCAGGACGCGTAATGACCGGCCTCGCGAAGGAGGTGTGAACGTGCTGCGAGTGGTCCTGGCCGACGACGAGGCGGCCGTCCGCGCCGGGGTGCGGATGATCCTCTCGGCCGACCCGGACGTCGAGGTGGTCGCCGAGGCCGCCGACGGGCGCGCCCTGATCGAGTCCGTCTGCGCGCACCGCCCCGACGTCGCGCTCGTCGACATCCGCATGCCCCGCCTCGACGGCCTGACCGCGACGGCCGAACTGCGTTCTGTCGCCCCTGCCACCGCCGTGCTGATCATGACGACGTTCGGGTCGGACGCCTACATCGCCCGCGCGCTGGGCGACGGCGCGGCCGGGTTCCTGCTCAAGACCGGTGACCCGCGTGAGTTCGCGCTGGGCGTACGGGCCGTGGCCGGGGGCGGGGCCTACCTCTCGCCCGCCGTGGCCGCCCGGGTGATCAGGGAGCTGACCGGCGGCCACCTGGCCAGGACGGTGGCGGCCCGCGACCGCGTCACCGCGCTGACACAGCGCGAACGGGACGTCCTGGCCCTGATCGGCCTGGGCCTGTCCAACGCCGAGATCGCCCGCCGCCTGCACCTGGCCGAAGGCAGCGTCAAGACCTACACCAGCACGATCCTGGGCCGCCTCGGGGTGGCCAACCGCGTCCAGGCCGCCGTGATCGCCCACGACGCCGCCCTGGTGCCGCGTGAGTGACCCCGCCGCACCAGGGGATCACCGCCGATCGGCCGGGCCCGAGGCGAAGCCGGACGCCTCCAGCAGCGGTCGCGACCAGGTCAGGCCGCGCAGCCGCAGCACCAGCGTCGTCACCGGCCCGCGCAGCGCCAGCACCAGCATCGGCGCCAGCAGCCCGCCCAGCAGCAGCCCTCCGACCACGTCGTGCGGGTAGTGGACCCCGACGAACACCCGCGAGCCCCCTCCCAGCAAGGCCAACGCCACCGCGTACGGCGCCAGCGCCCGCCAGGCCAGCACCAGCCCGGCCGCCGCCGCGGCCACCAGCGTGGCGTGGTTGCTGGGCCATGACCAGTCGCCGTACGCGGGGCACGGCACGATCGTGGTCACCCCGCCCAGGCCCCGGCACGGCCGGTCCTCCCGCACCACCGCCTTGGCCAGCTCGCTGACCACGTAGCACGCGACCACGGCGACCGGCGCGAGCAGCGCCGCGGCCATCCCCTCGGCCCGCGCCCGGCGGGCCCGCCACCACGCCGCCGCCATCAGCGCGGCGAACACCACCAGCACCCCGTCCGTGCCCGCCTCCGCCAGCGACCGCACCCACCCGGGCGCGGAGGCGGCGATCTCCACGACGTCCCGATACACGCCGTCGTCCACCACACTCTCCTCGTTTCTCCTGATCAACAGCCCTGCAAAGGTAGAAATCAGGAGGTGCGGCACACGGTCCCCGATCGTCGCCGACCACCCTTGACTTTCGTCAATGGGCGCAGACCGCGGTACGGGGGGCAGTCCGCCCGTCAGGTCCAGGACGCGCCCGCGGGCTCCTTGACGGTGGCGTTGATGCGGTTGAAGAAGTTCGTGATGGAGATCGTCAGGATGATGGCCGAGAGCTGCTTCTCGTCGAAGTGGCCGGCGACCTCGTCCCAGAGGGCGTCGGGCACGGCCTCGCCCGACCGGTCGGCCACGCGGGTGACGGCCTCGGTCAGCTCCAGCGCGGCCCGTTCGACGTCGCTGTAGAACGGCGCCTCCCGCCAGGCCGCCACGTTGCCCACCCGCTCGTCAGACTCGCCCGACTTCTTGAGGTTGAGTACGTGCGCGTGCACGCAGGCGCTGCACCCGTTGATCTGGCTGGCGCGCAGGGCGATGATCTCCAGCAGCTCCTGGGGGACGCCGCCCTGATAGATGGACTTGTAGATGGTCTGGATGCCCTTCACCGTGTCGGGGAGGACGAACGCGGGGTTCTTCATCCGTGCTTCCATGCCGATGGTCCCTTCTTTCCTGCTGTCTGCTCGCTGACCTGGTTCTCAGCATGCGAGGTGGGATTGATACATTCGCGATGCGTCCGCTATGGGCGTTCTGCGGGGCCTGGAGGAGACGAGGTTGGACGTACGGTTCGCGGTCCTGGGGCCGGTTCGGGTCACGGCCGGAGACCGCGAGCTGACCGGTCTGGCGCCCCGGCACCGGGCGGTGCTGGCGTACCTGCTGCTGCATTCCGGCGCCGTGCTCAGCGCCGATCAGCTCATCGACGCGTTGTGGGGGCCGACGCCGCCCGACACCGCGCGCGCCCAGATCCAGGCCGCCGTCACCGCGATCCGCCGGGTGCTGCGCGAGGTGGGGGCGGAGCGGCTGCTCGCGACCCGGGCGGGCGGGTACGTGATCGACCCGCCCTGGCTCGACCTGCGCGAGTTCACCGGCCGGATGGCCACGGTCCAGGACAGCGGCCAGGACAGCGGCCAGGACAGCGGCCAGGACAGCGTTCACGGGGACGGCGCGGCCGTTCACGGAGACCTTCACGAAAGCGCGCACGGAGGCGGTCAGGCGAGTCCGGGCGACGCCGACCCCGGCACCGCCGCGCGGCGGATACGCGAGGCGCTGGCCCTGTGGCAGGGCCGGCCGCTCGCGGACGTGCACGCCGACTACGTGGAGAGCGCCCGCACCCGGCTCGAACAGCGGTGGCTGTCCGCCGTCGAACGCCTGGCCGACGCCGAGCTGTCACTGGGCCGCCACGCCGAGCTGATCGACGAACTGTCCGCGCACGTGGCCGCCCACCCCCTGCGGGAGCGGCTGGCGGGCCGCCTCATGCTCGCCCTGCACCGCGCAGGACAGCAGGCCGAGGCCCTGTCGGTGGCCAGGTCGCTGCGCGAGGCGCTGGTGGAGCAGCAGGGGCTCGACCCCGGTCGCGAGTTCGCCGCGCTGGAGCAGGCCATCCTGCGCGACGACCCCGCCCTCCAGGCGCCCCAGCCCCAGCCCCAGGCCCAGGCCGAGGCGCGGCAACCGGCCCGCCGGGCGAACTTCCTGCCGTACGACATCCCCGACTTCGCCGGTCGCGCGGCCGAGTTGGAACGCATCGCCGCGCACCGGCCCGACGTGCCGATCCTGGCGATCGACGGGATGGCCGGCATCGGCAAGACGGCCCTGGTGATCCACGCCGCCCACCGGCTGGCCGACCGCTACCCCGACGGGCAGCTCTTCGTCGACCTCCAGGCGCACACCGCCGGGCACGAGCCGGTCGAGCCGGGCGCCGCCCTGGAGACGTTGCTGCGCCAGCTCGGGGTGCCGGCCGAGCGCGTCCCCGCCTCCGACGCGGCGCGGGCGGCGCTGTGGCGGGCCGAGCTGGCCGGTCGTCGCGCGGTGGTCGTGCTGGACAACGCGTCCGGCACCGCCCACGTACGGCCCCTGCTGCCCGGCGCCCCCGGCAGCCTCGTCCTGATCACCAGCCGCCACCGCCTGATCGACCTCGACGGCGCCCACGCGGTCTCCATCGACGTGCTCCCGGCCAGGGACGGCGTCGGGCTGTTCGCCTCGATCGTGGGGGAGCGGGCCGAGGCCGAGCCGGACGCCGTCCTCGACGTGCTGCAACTGTGCGGGTTCCTGCCGCTGGCCGTACGCATCGCCGCCGCGCGGCTGCGGCACCGCCCGCGCTGGAGCGTCGCCTACCTGGCCGGCCGGCTGCGTGACGAACGCCGGCGGCTGGCCGAGCTGTCCACGCCCGACCGGGGGGTGGGGGCCGCGTTCTCGCTCTCGTACGCGCACCTGGACGCCGACCGGCGGCGCATGTTCCGGCTGCTGGGCCTGCACCCGGGCCGCGACCTCGACATCCACGCCGCCGCCGCGCTGGCCGGGATCCCCGCCGACGAGGCGGAGACGCTGCTGGAGGACCTGCTGGACGCCCACGTCCTGATGCAGCACGTGCCCGGCCGCTACACCTTCCACGACCTGCTGCGCGAGCATGCGCGCGGCACGGCGGCGGCCGAGGAGAGCGCCGAGTCGCGGCGCGAGGCGCTCACCCGGCTGTTCGACTACTACCGGCACACCGCCGTCGCCGCGATCGGCCTGCTCTACCCCTTCGGCAGGCTCCGCAGGCCCGACCTTCCCGGCACGGCGCAGGAGCCCTCGCCGTTCGAGGACGCCGCGGGGGCCGTCGCGTGGCTGGACGCCGAGCGGGCCAACCTCGTCGCCGTGGCCGGGCACGCGGCCGGTGACGGCTGGCCGGCGCACGCCGGTCACCTCGCCACCACCCTGCACCCCTACCTCGACGACCACGCCCATCACGCCGACGCGGTCACCCTGCACACCAAGGCGCTGGCCGCCGCCCGCGGCCGGGGCGACCGGGCCGCCGAGGCGCTGGCGCTGCTCGACCTGGCGTGGACGTACTGGCGGCAGGGACGCTACGACGAGGCGTACGAGACCTGCCGCCCCGCCCTCGACCTGTGCCGCGAGGCCGGTGACCCGCTCGGCCAGTCGCGGGCGCACAACACGCTGGGCAACGTGTGCCTGCGCCAGCACGCGTACGAACGGGCCGACCACCACCTCGGCCAGGCGCTCGCCCTCAGCCGCGAGATCGGCAACCGGGTGGGGGAGGCGTACGCGCTGAGCAACCTCGGCATCAGCCACGAGCGGCAGGGCCGCCACACCGAGGCACTCGACCACCAGCTCCGCGCCCTCGACCTGCACCGTTCGCTGGGCAGCCGCAACGGCGAGGCCCGCGTGCTCGACCTCCTCGGCCGGGTCCACCAGCGGCTGGGCCGCTACGAGCAGGCCAACGAGCACCACCGGCAGGCCCTCGACCTCTGCCGCGAGCTGGGGAACCGCGGCGACGAGCCCGCGCCGCTGAACGGGCTGGGCGAGGCCGCCCGCGCCCTCGGCGACCACGGCCGGGCCGCGGCCTGCCACGAGGAGGCCCTCGCCGTCGCGCGCGAGCTGGGCGACCGGCCGGAGGAGGCCCGCGCCCACGAAGGGCTGGCGCGCGTCCACCGCGACCGCGGCGACCGTGAGCAGGCCCGCGAGCACGCCGAACGCGCCCTCGACCGCTACACCGAGCTCGGCGTGCCCGACGCGGACGGCATCGAGGAGTTCCTGGCCAAGCTCGCCTGAGCCGGACCTCCCGGTGCGGCGGGTGGGCGCGCGTGCCCGCCTGTCGCACCGGGAGGGCGGACGCGCGTGCCCGCCTGCCGCGAACTTCACCTTCGTATCCCCTTCGCCGCCCGGCTTTTTGCGGTAGACAGTGGTGTGCCTTTCCCGGCCGGAGCCGGTGACGCCCCCTCGGCGTGATCACCGGCGCTCCGGCCTACCGGCCGCCGCCGTACGGGAGCGTCAATGACGCCGTTCTCGCCATGGGGCCGTCGCTTACGGGCCTCGCCCCGGCACGACCGCAAGCGGTTTTTCCCGGCATGACAGGGCGTCGGGCGGCCAGGAACGCGGGCCACGACAATTCCCTCCGTGACGGCGGCGCCGGCCTGCGCGTCCGACTCGCCGGGGTGCCCGGCGGATGATACTACGACTCCCGGCGGCCAATGGCTGAAGTGCCGCGACCTGCTTTGAATTGGAATTCAAAAGAGCGGATTCATCGTCCTCGGCGGCCGGACGATCATCAAGGCCGCCCCAATAAGGGAAGCCGGCAGGCCGGACGCGGGCGGCGAAGGCGCCGCGAGCACCCGCCAGGACGCGCCGACGACCGCTGGGCGGACTGACTCGCAGGTTAGGCACATCCGCCCGGCCTCGGACGATGCGGCTCCCCACGCCCGGCCCGCCGCCGGGGAGAAGGTCAGATGGGTCGATGAATGCCAACCCCCGACAACTGCCAGAACTGCGCCGGATAGCCTTATGCCGTCCTAGTCCTGGACCGGCTCGTGAAGCTCCTTTGTACGGGCACGGGGCCGGGAGGAGGTGCATGATCTGCTGAATCGGGCTACAGTACCTGCAACCTGACGTAAATGGAGCACCCTTATGGCGAAGCGCATTGTTGAGTCCTTTCTCGATGACATCGACGGCAGTGATGCCGACGGGACGACAAGGTTCGCTCTCGATGGCACGAACTACGAGATCGACCTCTCGGGACCGAACAGGGAGAAGCTGGAGAAGGCTCTCGCCCCGTTTATCACCAAGGCACGCGCGGTCCGCGCCGAGCGCACCGTGCGTGGCCGTCGTGGCCTCTCGTCCAGGACGGTGAGCCGTGAGCGGGCCACTGAGATCCGGAGGTGGGCCAAGGCCCAGGGCCTGCCGGTCAGCGAGCGCGGCCGCATCGCCGCCACCGTCGTGGAGCAGTACGAGGCCGCTCACTGATCGTGCGGGCCCCGGAAGGGGTTCGCCTGTCGTCACCGCGGTCGCGGGGTACACACCCGTCACCCCGCACCGCCAAGCCAGACCACGCCCTCGCCCGCGTGGTGCGGTCAGCTGCGCTCGTACGGCCGACCGACGGCTCGACCCCGCCGCCCGCCGCCCCCGTGGCCAGGCGCCACCGTCAGCGCTGAGTCGTCAGGACCGAGTCCGCAAGGGCGAAGATCACACCATCGAGTGACGCGCCCCCGTGAGCGCGGCCACCACACTGAGCGGCATGCATTTCCCGCTCTCCGCCCCGATCGCTGTCCGGACCCTGCGGAACGTCCCGCCGCTGGACCTCGCACTCGGGATCGCGCCGGCCCTGCCGCTGACCTTCGGCACCCTGACGAACCGCTATTTCGACGACCCGCTCCTCGACGTCGGTCTCATGGCCGTTGTGCTGCTGGCCACCCTTCCGCACGCGTTGCGGCGTCTGCGGCCGTGGGCGAGCGTGCTCCTCACGATGTCCGGTGTCGCCGCGCTGACGGCCTTCGGCGCCATGATGACGTACGACAGGGGGTTCGGCCACGTCGTGCCCGTGGTCTTCTGCTCGGTGGCGCTCGCCCTGTACACGCTGCTGCGCCTGGTCGACCGGCAGATCGCCTGGATCATCGTGGGAGCCGTCGCGGCGGTGGCCGCCATGGCGCATCGCCCCCTGCTCGCCGCCGCCGGTCTCGACGTGCCGGCCTTCGAGAACCTCGTCGTCATGGGCGCGGGCCCCGCGGTGGTCGTCGGCGTGGGGCTGGCCGCCGAGATCGTACGCGGCCGTACCGAGCTGAGGATGCCGACGGCCTGGAGGCCGTGCGCCTGATACGCGAGACCGCTCCGGACGTCGTGCTCATGGACATCCGGATGCCCGGAATGAACGGCATCGACGCCGTACGCCGGATCTCCGCCGCGGGCACCACCCGGGCCATCATGATCACCACGTTCGACCTGGACGCCTACGTGTACGACGCGCTGGCCGCAGGCGCGTCGGGATTCCTCCTGAAGGACGTCACCGCCGCCGAGCTGACCACCGCCGTGCGGGTCGTGGCCCGGGGCGACGCCCTGCTCGCGCCCGGCGTCACCCGCAGGCTGATCGCCCGGCTCGCCCGGCCGGGGCCGCCCGCGCCGAGCGCGTACGACCGGCTGACCGCGCGGGAGCTCGAAGTTCTGCGCCTGCTGGCGCGCGGCCTGTCCAACACCGAGATCGCCGCCGCCCTCGTGGTCACCGAGCACACGGTCAAGACCCACGTCACCCGCGTACTGGCCAAGCTCGGCCTGCGCGACCGGGCCCAGGCCATCGTGTACGCCTACGAGACGGGCCTGGTCGCACCCGCCGAATCGGCTTTCATGGGCGATCCGCTCACGAGGCGCAGATAGTGATCGATCGCGGCGCTGACCCGGTCGAGGTCGCCGGTGGCGAGCAGGTCGAGCAGCGCGCCGCGAAGCACGGCCAGGGCGAGCGTACGTTCCGCCGCCGCCGCCGTCGTGGCGGTGCTCTCGGGCTGGGCCGTGGCCAGCAGCGCGAGCCAGTCCTCGACCGTCTGCCGGGCGAACCGCGCCCACGGGCCGTCCGGCTCGACCATCGAGCGCGCGTACGCCTCGACCCAGAGCTTGAGCAGCGGCCGGGTGGGCTCTCCTGAGAGCCAGTGCCAGATGGTGCGTACGGTCGTGGCCAGGTCGGCCCGTTCCCCGAGGTCCTGGGCCTGGGCCCGGGTACGGGCGAGGAAGTCCAGCTCGTCGCTGCGCGCGCGGGCCAGCAGGGCCCTGATCAGCTCCTCCTTCGAGCCGAAGAGGAACAGCAGCACGCGAGGGCTGGAGCCGATGGCGGTCGCCAGCGGCCGCAGGGACAGCCCCACCAGCCCCTGCTCCAGAACGTAGCGGTAGGCGCGTTCGAGGAGTTCGTGCTTGCGGGCGGACGAGGGTCGCGCGGTCTGGCTCATGAGGCTACTCTGGCACTGAAACGACTGTTTCAGTGCCCGGGGCACCGAGACCCGCGCCACAGGGAGGGCCTATGAGTGACCGTCCGATCGACCCACCGACAGCGCCACCGACGGAGACGGCGAGGGAGACGGCGGTGATCCGCCGCCTGGGACGGCCGGGCGACCTCGGCTGGGTGGTGATGGCCCACGGCGAGATCTACGCCGCCGAATTCGGCTGGGACTCCTCCTTCGAGGCGCTCGTCGCGCGCATCGTCGCCGACTACACGACCGGTCACGACCCGGCCCGCGAGGCCGCCTGGATCGCCGAGCTGGACGGCCGCCGCGTCGGCTGCGTGTTCTGCGTCGACGCCGGTCAGGCGACGGCCCAGTTGCGGATTCTGCTGGTCGACCCGGTGGCGCGGGGGCACCGGGTCGGCGCGCGGCTGGTGGACGAGTGCCTCGCCTTCGCCCGCCGGGCCGGCTACGAACGCATGAAGCTGTGGACCAACCACCCGCTCGTCGCCGCCCGCAAGATCTATCTCGCGCGGGGGTTCCGCCAGGTCGAGGAGGAACGGCACCACAGCTTCGGCGTGGACCTCGTCGGCCAGGTCTTCGAGCTGGACCTGCGCGCTGCGGCGACCGTGACCGGCGACGCGTTCGGCGACCAGGTCGGCGACCCGCTCGCGGAAGGCGCCCGGTGACCTCGGCCATCGGCCTCGACCGGTTCGCCGAGATCCTGGCGTCGCCCGGCCACGCGCCCGAGCAGAGCTGGCGGCCATGCCTGGTGCGGCTGGCGGCCGGTGAGCACCCCCGGTTCAGCGCGCTGTGCCGCGACCACGGCATCGCGCTCCTCGACACCATCGACCGCCAGCTCGACGAACTCGCCGGGCTGGGCGCACCGGACGGCGAACGGTCACGACCGGTCGAGACGGCGGACCTGGCGGCGTACGGATGCTGGGCCTACCTGCCCTGGACGGCGCAGGTCGCGCACCTGCTGCCCCCCGACGAGTACCTCCAGGTCGTGACCGACCGCAACCGCGACAAGATCACCCGCGCCGAGCAGCGGCTCCTGCGCACCAAACGCGTCGGCGTGCTCGGGCTGTCGGTGGGCGCGGAGGCGGCGGTCGTGATCGCCCAGGAACATCTGTGCGGGCACCTCGTGCTGGCCGACTTCGACCGGCTGGAGCTGTCCAACCTCAACCGGCTCGGGGCCGGGCACGCCGACATCGGCCTGCCCAAGACGCGCATCGCCGCCCGCCGCATCGCCGCGATCGATCCGTACCTGGAGGTCAGCCTGGTCGAGGACGAGATCACCCGGGACAACGCCGGGCGCTTCCTGCACGGCCTCGACCTCCTGGTGGAGGAGTGCGACAGCGCCGCGGCCAAGTACGACACGCGCACGGCCGCCCGCGAGCTCGGCCTGAACGTCGTCTACGCGGCCGACGAACGCGGGTTCCTCAGCGTGGAACCCTACGCCACGCACCCCGGCCTGCCCCCGTTCCACGGGCTGGTCGGCCCTGACCTCGCGGCCTCGGCCGACCGCCTCACCGCCCTGGTCGAGTGGCTGGGCGGCCCGTCGGCCCTGTCCGAACGCTCCAGGCACTCGGTCGGCCTCATCGGCGGCGAGCTGTCCGGATATCCCCAGCTCGCCGGCGAAGCCCGCTACGCCGCCGGGCAGGTCGCCCACGTCGCCCGCCGCCTCCTCCTGGGCGAACGCCTCCCGCCCTTCCACGGTCACCTGGACCTGACTGGACTCATCACCTGACCTCCGGCCGGTCCTGAGGGCGAGATGCGGGAGCCCCGTGCGCCGCCGCCCGGACCGGCCCGGTGGCGGCGCGGGCGGGCAGGCGCAGGACGAACCGGGCACCGCGAGGGCTGTCCTGCAAGGTCAGGCTGCCGCCGTGGGCCTGGGCGATCTGCCGGGCGATCGGCAGCCCGAGCCCGGTGCCGCCCGGGTCCCTGGCGCGGGACGCCTCCAGGCGGGTGAACCGCTGGAAGATGGCCTCGCGCTGCTCGGGGGCGATGCCTTCGCCGTCGTCGCGTACCTCCAGCACCGCGGCGCCGGGCTCCAGCGTCAGGGTGACGGTGACGGCGGAGGCGGCGTGCCGTTCGGCGTTGTCCAGCAGGTTGTTCAGCAGCCGGGTCAGCGCGGTCCGCGAGCAGTCGGCCAGCACGCCGGGCGTGAGGCGGTGGCGCAGCTCGGTCGTGGCGGTGCGGCGTTCCAGCTCGCCGGCCACCAGCTCGGTCAGGTCGATCGTCTCGTGGTGGTCGGTGACGCCGGCGTCCAGCCGGGCCACCTGGAGCAGGTCGCCGATCAGGGCCTGCATGCGTCCCACGCTGTCGAGCAGCGCGTCGGCGGTGCGGGGCCAGTCGGTCCCCCGCGGGTCCATCAGCGCGTCCTCCAGTTGGGTGCGCATGGCGGTCAGCGGGCTGCGCAGGTCGTGGGAGGCGTCGGAGGCGAAGCGGAGCTGCTTGTCCACGGCCGATTGGGCGCGTTCCAGCGTCCGGTTCGCGGTCTCGGCCAGGTTCCGCAGCTCGTCGCGGTATTTCGGCACGGGCACCCGGTGCGACAGGTCGCTGGAGGCGGTGATCTGGGAGAGGTGGCCGCTGACGGCGTCCACCGGCTGCAGCGCCTTGCCCACCAGGCGGTAGCCGCCCGCCGCGGTCGCGGCGACCAGCAGCGCGCAGCCGCCGACGAGCGGGAAGATCAGCGCCGGGCCGACGTACCAGGGGACGGCCGGGACGGCCAGGTCGAGCTGCCACACGCCTTCCTGGCGGTGGAAGGGGTAGGCGACCACGATCATGCACCCGTGGGGGAAGACCCGCTCGTCACAGGAGACGGTGGTGTAGTAGGCGTCGGGATCGGGGCGCACGTTCGTCATCGGCGGCTTGTCCGCCATGTCGGGGGTGGCCGCGACCATGGTGCCGGCCTGGTCGAACACCTGGATCGTCCGCCCTGGGGCGCTCTCGCTCAGATCGGGGACGTGCCGGCGCGTCTGGGCGCCCAGGGTCGTCGCCTCGACGAAGAGCCGGTCGGAGCGGGCTTCGGTGGTCGCCTGCCGGACCATGACCACGATGAACACGGCCATGGCGGCACACAACAGCGCCACGACGGCGCTCGCCAGCACGGCCAGGCGGGTCCTGATCGAGCAACGTCGCCACCAGCTCACTCTGATCACCCCCCGTCGTGATCAGAAGCACCGAGGTACTCCCCACCTCGATCCTTGCCGGTTCCGGGAAGAGCCACGACCAAAAAGTGGCAAACGTCAGTACTAATGAATGAAAGTCCCATGACATGGCATGGCGGACAGCGGCCTCGTGCCGGGCGGCCGCCGACCCGGTCGGCGGCCCGTTATCCGGGCCGGTGGGGGCCGGGTGGACAGGGGGTCCGGCGGTCAGGCGCGGGACTCGAGATGGCGGCGGATGGCGGCCATGACGGCCTGCGGGGTCGCGCCGCGGCTGAAGGCGGCGACGACGACCTGATCCTTGTCCTGGGGCTGTTCGAGGTGACGGAAAGTGGCGATGACGTAACCGAGCGCGTGGTCGAGGGGTTCGGCGGGGTCGTAGGTGCCGCCCGCCCGCAGCCAGCCGCGCAGCACCTGGTTGTGCGCGGCCACCACCGAGGCCGCCATCAGCTCGGCCCGCAGCCCGGCGTCGGGGGAGTCGCCCAGCCAGGCGCCGACGAACTCGCGGAACAGCCGCTGGTAGCGGGCCACGCTCGCGATCTCCCGGTCGCGCAGCGCGGGCACCCGGCGGACGAGCCGGTAGCGGCGCAGCGACACCTCGGCGTCGTCGACGTAGTGGGCGAGCACGATGCGTACGGCGTCGGTGATGGCGACGATCGCGGTGTCGGCCGTGGACGCCCGCAGCCGCGCGTCGATCCTCTCCAGCAGCGCGTCGTGGTCGGGGAAGATCGCGTCTTCCTTCGACCGGTAGTAGCGGAAGAACGTGCTGCGGCTCACCCCCGCGCGGGCCGCGATGTCGTCGACCGTGGTGGCGTCGTAGCCGTTCTCGTCGAACAGCGCCACGGCGGCCTCGGCGAGGCGCTGGTTGATGGGCCGCTTGCTGGGCCGCTTACTGGGCCGCTCGGTGGGCTGTTTGCTGGGCGGTTTCGGCACAGAGGTCATCCTCCCCGGAAGACGGGGGTGTTCATCGCTTTAGAAACTGAGTACCGTCATTATGGTACTCAGTCTTATCGGTGGTGATGATGGCATCGCAGGACACCGCGGGCAGCCTGGCCCGCCTGAAGGAACGACTGGACGAGGCGGTTCACGCCGGTGAGGCCCGTGCGGCGGCCAGACAGCACGCCAAGGGCCGGTTGACCGCCCGCGAGCGCATCGAGCGCCTGCTGGACGACGGCTCGTTCGTCGAGCTGGACGCCCTCGCGAAGGGCTCGCTCGGCTACGGCGACGGCGTGGTGACCGGCCACGGGACGGTGGACGGCCGCCGGGTGTGCGTGTTCTCGCAGGACTTCACCGTGGCCGGGGGCTCGCTCGGCGAGGTGTACGGCCAGAAGATCTGCAAGGTCATGGACCTTGCGCTGCGCACCGGCTGCCCGATCGTCGGCATCAACGAGGGCGCGGGCGCCCGCATCCAGGAGGGCGTGGTCTCGCTCGGCCTGTACGGCGAGATCTTCCGCCGCAACATCCGCGCCTCCGGCGTGATCCCGCAGATCTCGCTCATCATGGGCGCGTGCGCGGGCGGCCACGTCTACAGCCCGGCGCTCACCGACTTCACGATCATGGTGGACGGGCGGTCCCACATGTTCGTCACAGGTCCCGACGTGATCAGGACGGTGACCGGCGAGGACGTCTCCTTCGAGGAACTGGGCGGCGGCCGGGTGCACAACAGCCGCAGCGGCGTGGCCCACTACCTGGCCGAGGACGAGGACGACGCGCTCGACTACGCCCGCGCGCTGCTGGCCTACCTGCCGGACAACAACCTCGACGAGCCGCCGCACCAGGACGTCCCGGCCGACCTGGCGCCCTCCGCCGCCGATCTGGCGCTCGACGCGCTGGTGCCGGACTCGCCCGCCCAGCCGTACGACATGCACGAGGTGATCGCCGCGCTGCTGGACGACGGGGAGTTCCTGGAGGTGCAGGAGCTGTTCGCGCCGAACATCGTGGTCGGCTTCGGCCGGGTCGAGGGCCGGCCGGTCGGGGTGGTGGCCAACCAGCCGATGCGGCTGGCCGGCACGCTCGACATCGACGCCTCGGAGAAGGCCGCCCGGTTCGTACGCACCTGCGACGCCTTCAGCGTCCCCGTGCTCACACTGGTGGACGTGCCCGGCTTCCTGCCCGGCACCGGCCAGGAGTGGAACGGCATCATCCGGCACGGCGCCAAGCTCCTGTACGCCTACGGCGAGGCCACCGTCCCGCTGGTCACCGTCATCACCCGCAAGGCGTACGGGGGCGCGTACGACGTGATGGGCTCCAAGCACCTCGGCGCGGACGTCAACCTGGCCTGGTCCACCGCCCAGATCGCGGTGATGGGCGCGCAGGGCGCGGTGAACGTCCTGCACCGCAGGCGCCTGGCCGAGGCCGACGACCCCGACGCGCTGCGCGCCGAGCTGATCGCCGACTACGAGGACACCCTCGCCACCCCCTACCTGGCCGCCGAGCGCGGCTACGTGGACGCGGTCATCCGGCCGAGCGAGACCCGCCGTGAGGTCACCAGGGCGCTGCGGCTGCTGCGCGGCAAGCGCGACGCCCTGCCGCCCAAGAAGCACGGGAACATCCCGCTGTGACACCCGCCGACCGGGAGCGTCCCGCCGTGACATCCCCCGAGCGTGAACGTCCCGCCGTGCCGTTCACCGCCGTCGCCATGTGCGTGACCAGGGGCGTTCCGACGCTGGAAGAGTGGGCGCCCCTCGTCGTGGCCCTCCACCTCGTCCGTAGTGCGCCCGTCTCGCCGCCCGTGCGGCGCGGCCCCCGCCGCCTGCCGCGCGGCCCCCTCCTGCCCGGCCCGGACGGCTGGCGGGAGTCGAGCTGGAGTCTTGGAGGACAACTGTGAGCCTGCGCAAGGTGCTGATCGCCAACCGCGGTGAGATCGCCGTCCGGGTCATCCGGGCCTGCCGGGACGCCGGGATCGGCTGCGTGGCGGTCTACGCCGACCCTGACCGCGACGCGCTGCACGCCCGCCTGGCCGACGAGGCGTACGCGCTGGGCGGGGTCGCGCCGGGGGAGACGTACCTGGCGATCGAGAAGATCATCGAGGTGGCGGCGCGGTCGGGCGCCGACGCCGTGCACCCCGGCTACGGCTTCCTGGCCGAGAACGCGGCCTTCGCCCAGGCCGTCATCGACGCCGGGCTGACCTGGATCGGCCCGCCCCCGGCCGCGATCACCGCGCTCGGCGACAAGGTACGGGCCCGGCACATCGCGCAGAAGGTCGGCGCCCCGCTGGTGGCCGGGACCGCCGACCCGGTCGCGGACGTGGCCGAGGTGGTCGCGTTCGCCGAGGAGCACGGCCTGCCGATCGCGATCAAGGCGGCGTTCGGCGGCGGCGGGCGCGGCCTGAAGGTGGCCCGCACGCTGGAGGAGATCCCCGGCCTGTACGACAGCGCCGTCCGCGAGGCGGTGGCGGCCTTCGGCCGGGGCGAGTGCTTCGTCGAGCGCTACCTCGACCGCCCCCGTCACGTCGAGACCCAGTGCCTGGCCGACGCCCACGGCGGCGTGGTCGTGGTGTCCACCCGCGACTGCTCGCTCCAGCGCCGTCACCAGAAGCTGGTCGAGGAGGCCCCGGCCCCGTTCCTCACGCCGGGCCAGGAGGCGCTGCTCCGCGACAGCTCGAAGGCGATCCTGCGCGAGGCCGGTTACGTCGGGGCCGGTACGTGCGAGTTCCTGGTGGGCCGGGACGGCACCGTCTCCTTCCTGGAGGTCAACACCCGCCTGCAGGTCGAGCACCCGGTCACCGAGGAGGTCACCGGCATCGACCTGGTCCGCGAGATGTTCCGGATCGCCGACGGGGAACCGCTCGGCTACGACGACCCCCGGCCCCGCGGCCACTCCATCGAGTTCCGGGTCAACGCCGAGGACCCCGGCCGCGGCTTCCTGCCCGCGCCCGGCGCCATCACCCGCTGGCGCGCCCCCTCCGGCCCCGGAGTCCGCCTCGACAGCGGCTACGAGGAGGGCGAGACCGTCCCCGGCGCGTACGACTCCCTGGTCGCCAAGCTGATCGTCACCGGCGCCACCCGTACGGAGGCGTTGCGGCGGGCCGGGCGGGCCCTGGCCGAGTTCGAGATCGACGGGATGCCCACCGTGCTGCCCTTCCACCGGGCCGTGGTGCGCGACCCGGCCTTCACCGCGGAGCCGTTCACCGTGCACACCCGCTGGATCGAGACCGAGTTCGCGGGCGACCTCGCCCCCTACGCGGGTCCGGTCGCGGCCGCCGAACCGGCCGAGCGGGAGCGCATCACGGTCGAGGTCGCGGGCAGGCGCCTGGAGGTCGTGCTGCCCGCCGGTCTCGGCGCCGCCAGGACGCCCGCCGCCCGCCGCCGGGGAAGGCGCGGCAGGAGTGCGGGCGCCGCTCCGGCGGCGGGTGGCGACGCCCTGGTCAGCCCCATGCAGGGCACCATCGTCAAGGTCATGGTCGCCGACGGCGACGACGTGAGCGCGGGCGAGACGGTCGTCGTCCTGGAGGCCATGAAGATGGAACAGCCGCTCGCCGCCCACAAGGACGGCACCGTGGTCGGTCTTTCCGCCGAGGTCGGCGCGACGGTGACGGCGGGCGCGGCCCTCTGCGAGATCAAGGACAGGACCTGACCGGAACTTGACAGGACATCTGTCAGGGCGCAGGGGTCACCGAACCGGGGCCGTTCATCACAACCTGCTGTGAAGTCCCGCGAGACGGACAGATACAAACCCACCATATGGTACGAGTGGGGTACGTGCCGTGCACGGTACTCGTTCCCCCACCTGGGCTGCGGGCGCCGACGCAGGCACGAAGTCTCTGTCCGGAAAGCTTGTCGTAGAGCAGTCAGGAAATCAGGTAAATGCGGATCTTGGTCCTCGGCGGTGATGGGTATCTCGGGTGGCCCACCGCACTGCATCTCTCTCAGTGCGGTCACGACGTCGCCGTCGCCGACAACTTCGTCCGACGGCAGTACGACTTCGAACTCGGCATGGACAGCCTCGTGCCGATCGAGTCGCTGCAAACCAGAGTCTCGACGTGGCAGGACCTGACCGGCAAGACCATCAAGGTCTACGTGGGCGACCTGACGGAAGCCGACTTCACCTACGAGATGATCCGCGACTTCGGTCCGGAGGCGGTGGTGCACTTCGCCGAGCAGCGGGCCGCGCCCTACTCCATGATCGACCGCAAGCACGCGGTGTACACGCAGGTCAACAACGTGGTGGGCACGCTGAACCTGCTGTACGCGATCGCCGAGATCGACCCGGAGATCCACCTGGTCAAGCTCGGCACCATGGGCGAGTACGGCACGCCCAACATCGACATCGAGGAGGGGTGGCTGGAGGTCGAGCACAACGGCCGTACGGACCGGATGCTCTACCCCAAGCGGCCCGGCTCCTTCTACCACCTGTCGAAGGTGCACGACAGCCACAACATGGAGTTCGCCTGCCGGATCTGGGGCCTGCGCGCGACAGACCTCAACCAGGGCGTCGTGTACGGCCAGCAGACCGCCGAGACCGTGCTCGACGACCGGCTGGCCACCAGGTTCGACTACGACGCGGTGTTCGGCACGGTGCTCAACCGGTTCGTCGTCCAGGCGGTGCTCGGCCACCCCCTCACCGTCTACGGCACGGGCGGCCAGACCCGGGGGATCATCGACATCCGGGACACCGTCCGCTGCATCCAGCTCGCCTGTGAGAACCCGGCCGAGCGCGGCGAGTTCCGGGTGTTCAACCAGATGACCGAGTCCCTGTCGGTCGCCGACATCGCCGCGACGGTCGCCAAGAGCTACCCCGGCGAAGTGACCGTCCACAACCTCGACAACCCCCGGGTCGAGAAGGAGGAGCACTACTACAAGGTGGTCCACAGCGGCCTGGTCGAGCTGGGTCTCGAGCCGCACCTGCTCTCCGACACGCTGATCACCTCGCTGTTCGACGTGGCCAAGCGCTACTCTGACCGGGTCGATCTGAACGCCATGCAGCCCCGGGTGAACTGGCGGGGAGCCCTGGACGGAGTGACACGGTGAGCGCTGCCGAGGGTGCCGCGGAGGGCGCGTTCGCCCGTGCCACGGGCCGCAGCGCGGAGCGCGAGGACGGCGGGCCCGACAAGCCCCGCTACCGCCGCTACCAGCACGACCTGATCGCCCCGCACTGCGGGCGCAGCGTGCTGGAGGTGGGGGCCGGGCTGGGCGAGTTCGCCAGCCAGTTCACCGGCCTCGACCGGCTCGTGGTCACCGACGTCGACCTCGACGCCGTCGAGGTGATGAGGGCCCGCTTCGCGGGGCGCGGCGAGGTCGAGGCGGCGCAGTTCGACCTGGCCCACGGCTCCAGCCTGGAGCGTCCGGTCGAGACCGCGATCGCGATCAACGTGCTGGAGCACTTCGAGGACGACGCGGCCGTGCTCACCCTGCTCGCCCGCTCCGTCGTCCCCGGCGGCACCATCGTCCTGTGGGTGCCCGCCTACCAGAGCCTGTACGGCGAGTTCGACCGCAAGGTCGGGCACTTCCGCCGCTACACGCCCGCCACGCTCACCGACGCCGCCCGGCGCGCCGGGCTGGGCGTCGAGCTGGCCCGCCCCGTCAACCTGCTGGGCGGGCTCGCCTGGTGGGCCGCGGTGCGCATGGGCAAGGCGGGCTCTCCCAAGGCCGGGGCGGTGGGCCTCTACGACCGGGTCGTCGTCCCGGTCACGCGGGTGCTCGACCGGGTGCTCCCGGTGCCCTTCGGCCAGTCGGTCCTGGGCGTTGTCCGGGTGCCCGGCCGTTCGGGGCGATCGGCGCCGTGATCCGTCTCCGCCGTCTCCTGAAGACCGCCATGGGGCGTATTTTCGGGCGGTACGCGATCGGCTCGGTGGTGGCGGCCGTGGTGAGCGAGCTGACCCTGCTGACGACCTACGGGCTGGAGCTGCTCAGCCCGCAGGGCGCGTCGGTCGCCGCCTGGGCGCTCGGCGCCGTCGTCAACTACGTGCTCAACCGGTGGTGGGCCTGGCAACTGCGCGGGCGGCCCAAGGCGCTGCGGGAGCTGCTGCCGTACTGGCTGACCGCGGTGGCCGGGCTGCTCGTCTCCTCCTGGGCGACCGGGGTCGCCGACCGGATGGGGCAGCAGATCTTCACGACGGACGGCCCTCGCGTGGTGTTCGTGGGGGCCGTCTTCCTCGGGGTCTACGGCGTGCTGTTCATCGCGAAGTTCGTCCTGTTCCACTACTTCGTCTTCGCCGGCACCGGCACGGGTTCCGCCCCGGCCCCAGTGGACGCGGACGCGGACGCCGGCGCGGGCGAGGACTCGGCGGGCGAGGACGAGGAGGCGCGGCGGCGCTCGCGCAGCCAGGTCCCGACCACGACCCGCGTGTAGCGGTAGCCGTAGACGAGGTTCCCGCCCTTCTTGGTCGTGCCGGCGGCGCGCAGTCGCATCGTCGCCGGCACCTCCATCACCCGGAAGCCGTGCGAGATCACGCCGATCAGCAGCTCGGACGCCTGGTACTGGGGCTGGGCGAGCGTCACCGCGCCGGTGACCTCCGCGCGCATCGCCCGCAGGCCGAAGGAGGTGTCGGTGATCCGCTGCCCGGTCATCCGGCTGATCAGCCACGCGAACACGTGCACGCCCAGGCGGCGTACCTTGTCGTGGGTCTCCTGCCGGCCCAGGATGCGGGAGCCGGTGGCGAAGTCGGCCTCGCCGCGCACGACCGGGGCGAGCACGCGCGTGATGTCGGCCGGGTCGTACTGGCCGTCGGCGTCCGTCGTCACGACGTAGCGCGCGCCGCCCTGGCGGGCGAGGCGGTAGCCCAGCCGCAGCGCGGCGCCCTGCCCGCGGTTCACCGGCACGTCGCAGACCATGGCCCCGGCCTTGCGCGCCTCGGCCGCCGTCCGGTCGGTGGAGCCGTCGACGACCACGATGGTCGCGGTCTCCATCCCGTCGATCACCGCCGGGATCCCGGCCAGCGCCTCGCCGATGCCGTTCTCCTCGTTGTAGGCGGCGATGACGATCGCGACGGGCGGCAGGTCCGAGCCGTACTGGGCGGCGAACTCCACCATCGCGGCGGCGTCGGGGTCCACCAAAGTCTCCGGGCCTGTCATGCGGCATCCTCCGTTGGGTCTCTTCGGTCCGCAGGCGATTCTGCGGGGGACGGCGCGAAGTCGGGCCAGACCGTGGCCAGGCCCGAGGTCAGGTCGTGGCGGGGCCGGTAGCCCAGCGCGCGCGCCGCCGAGATGTCGAGCACCACCGCCGGCATCTCGCCCTGCTTCGCGGGCACGTGCTCGACGGGGATGGGCGCCCCGGTGACCTTCCTGGCCGCCTCGATCAGCTCGTTCACGCTCACGGACGTGCCGGACCCGACGATCAGGGGCCCGTTGTGCCCCTCGTGCCAGGCGGTCAACACGGCCTGGACGACGTCGTCGACGTGCACGTAGTCGCGCAACTGGGCGCCGTCGCCGTACACCTCGACGCCGTCGCCCGCTGCGGCGGCCCGCATCAGCCTCGGGACGAAGCTGTCCTTGTGCAGCATGCCCGGCCCGTACACGTTGGCGAAGCGCAGCGCGCTCGTGCGCATGCCGTACACCCCGGAATAGGCGCTGAGCAGCATCTCCGCCGCCGCCTTGGTCGCGCCGTACGGCGTGAGCGGGCGCAGCGCGAGGCTCTCGGCGATCCGGGCGCTGCCCACGTCGCCGGTCACGGCGTTCGTCGAGGCCAGCACGAAACGCGGCACCTCGTGTTGCCTGGCGAGCTCCAGCAGCCCCGCGGTGGCCTCGACGTTGACCTCGTACGTCCCCGCCGGGTCCGCCACCGAGCGGAGCACCGAGGTGACCGCGGCGAGGTGAACCACCCCGTCCAGCCCGGCCGAGACGGCGCTCTCGCGCACCTGGGGATCACGCAGGTCGCCCACGACCGACCGCACCGCCGGATCCGGGTGGGCGTTCAGGTCGACCACCGTCACCTCGGCCTTCTCGGCGAGCAACGTCGCGACCAACCGCCTCCCGATGAAGCCCGCGCCACCCGTGACGAGTACGCGTGCTCCAGCCAACTCCGGCATGCCCGGTCTCCCTTCCTTCACGTCCCAGCGACCCTACCGCCACGGGACGAACCTCTCTCATCGGACTCAGGAGACCCACAGCTCATTTCCAGGCAACGTTCTGCGGTTCATGCGTAAGCTACGGTCTTGTTGTCTCGCGGACGGCCCCTACGGCGAAGAGCCGCGCGCACCCGGTCAGAAGGAGAAGAGTGAGCCCGGCCCTGGTGATAGGCCCCCTGCTGGCGGCCGGGCTCGTGCTGGCCGTGCTCGCCCAGCGCCGGGGATGGGCGCCCCCGCTGTGGGCGGCGCTGTGCGCCGGGGCCGTGCTGCGGATCGCGGCCATGGCCTGGGCCGTGGCCGACCAGAGCCAGCCGTACGACTTCGCCAACGACTTCTCCGAAGCGGCCGGCAAGGTGCTCGACGGCCTGAACCCGACGATGCACATGCGCGAGGGCGGCTGGCACTTCCTGCCGTTCCTCGCCTACGTGCTGGCGGGCCAGCAGGGGCTGGGCGAGCTGGTGGGGCTCTCCTGGGGGGTGAGCGGCCGGATCGTCCCCGTCCTGGCCGACCTGGCGCTGATCCCGCTGGTGGCCAGGCTCGCCGACGAGCGCGGGGCGCTGCGCGCGTTCCAGTACGCGTGCGTGCCCCTCGGCATCATGGTGAGCGGCATCCACGGCCAGTTCCCGCCGATCACGCTGGCGCTGGGGGTGGGCGCGCTGGTCGCCGCCCGCGCCGGCCGCGCCCACTGGGCCGGGCTGCTCATCGGCCTCTCGGTGACCTGCGCCAACTGGTCGGTGCTGCTCGTTCCCGGCGTGCTGATGGCCGTCTGGGCGGGCAACGCCCGCCGGCCGGGCACTGCCCGGCGGCAATGCCTGGCGGTGCTCGGCTGGACGGCGGCCGTTCCCGGGGCGTTCCTGGTCAGCAGCACGGTGTTCCTGGACACCCCGGTCACCGGGCTCGTCGAGCTGGCGAAGGCCATCATGTCCACCCGCCCCGTGGTGGGCGACTGGGGCTGGACGGCCCTGGCGACGGGCGGCACCATGACGGTCTCGCCGGCCCTCGGCCAGATCGGCATGCCGGTGCTGCTCATCGGGCTGCTCGCGGCCGGATGGTGGTGGCGGAAGGCCGATCCGGTCGCGCTGACCGCGGTCCTGATCCTCGTCTTCCTCGTCGTGACGTACCGGCTCGGGGCCCAATACCTGATGTGGCCGGTGCCGTACCTCATCGCGCGCCCGCCCCGATTCGTGTGGCCGGCGATCACGGCGGCCAGCGCCTGGGCCGCCGCCGGTTACCTGCATGTGGAGACGCTCCTCGGGATGACGTGGTGGCAGTTCCACACCTTCTGGTCCCTGTCCTCCCTGCTGGTCATCGCCCTGCTGGTCGCCGCGCTGCCGTCGAGGGAGGCTGCGGCCCAGGTCCGCGGCCCGCTCCGCCGCGACCCCGCTCCCGTGGCGGCGGGCGCGACGGATCCCTAGACGCGTCGTGCCCGGCACCGGTCAGGTGCGGCGGGTGAGCCAGGTGACCTGGGCGCCGTTGTCGAAGGACTCGCGGCGGGTGGGGCTGAACAGGGTGGGACGGAACTCGCCCGCGAACATCGGGATGCCCCCGCCCGCCACGACGGGATAGCTCTTGAGAATGATCTCGTCGATCTCCGGGAGCAGGGCGGCGGCGAGTCTGCCGCCGCCGCACAGGTAGACGTCCATACCGGTGTCCTCGGCCTTGAGCCGCCGGACGAGCGCGGTCGCGTCGCCGGTCTCCGCGTGCACGCTCGGGTCGTCGATCTTCAGGGTGCTGGACAGCACGTACTGGCGCAGGTGGGCGTAGGGGCTGGTGCTGGCCTCGGCGAGGGCGAACTCGTAGGTGCCGCGGCCCATCACGACGGTGTCGAAGACCTGGTTGGGGGCGTCGAGGCCGATCAGCCCGCGGATCTGGGTGGGCACGGTCTCGGGGTAGCGGGCGTTCATCCAGGCGGCCATCTCGTCCGACAGGGGGTAGAAGTCGACCTCGGCGTCGGGGCCGGCGATGTAGCCGTCGAGGGATACGCCGATGTAGTAGACCAGCTTTCGCATATCTCACAACTCCTTGTGTAGTACTCTGTCTGTAGTGCTTTGAAGGTAGTACTACATGTGGAGTGGTGTCAATGCGGAAAAACCCCGAGCGGCGGCAGGCGCTCATCGACGCGGCCATCGAGGTCCTGGCCAAGGAGGGGGCGCGCGGGCTCACCTTCCGGGCCGTCGACGCCGAGGCGGGCGTGCCCACCGGCACCGCCTCCAACTACTTCGCCAACCGTGACGACTTGTTCACCCAGGTCGGCGGCCGTATCTACGAACGGCTGCTGCCCGACGACGCCACCATCGCCCGCGGCCGCGCGGGCGTCCAGGACGCCGCCCGCTTCGCCGAGTTGATGCACGAGCTGGTCGACCGGGTCTCGGCCTTCAACTCCGGCTACCTCGCCCTGCTCGAACTGCGCCTCGAAGCCACCCGCCGTCCCGACCTCCGCGCGGTCCTCACCAAGCGCATCAGGGAGGACGTCGACGCCAACCTCGGCTTCCACGCCGCCTCCGGCCTGCCCGGCGACGCCACCTCCGTGCTGCTCGTCTACCTCGCGCTCAACTGGCTCATCCTGGAACGCCTGACCCTGCCCGGTCTCTTCACCGAGGAGGAGGTCCACCGGCTCGTGGACGCCGCCGTGGAGCGGTCGCTGAACGCGGCGGGAACGGAATCTACATTGTAAAGGCCGCCGCTTCGATCCTGGCGAACCCTGACCCGTCGGTCTTGCGTCAGGCGCGCTCCTCCTGTCCCCTGGAGGGGGCGGGCCTCTCCGGGGCGGTCCGGGCGGGCGGGGTCGGGCTCGTCCGCCGGGCCTCTTCCGCCGGGAAAGGGGAGAGGGGTGGGCGAGACAGTGCGGTGGCCGGAGGGCAAGCTCGTGCTGGGGATGGTCCACCTCCAGCCGCTGCCCGGCACGCCCTACCACCGGGAGGGCAGCCTTCAGGAAATCGTCGAGACGGCCGTCGCGTCGGCGCGCGCCCTGCGGGACGGGGGCGCCGACGGCTGCCTGGTGCAGACGGTCGACCGGGTGTACTCCACGGGCGAGGACGTGGATCCGGCGCGGCTGGCCGCCTTCACGCTGGTCGTCCGTGCCGTCGTCGCGGCGACCGGACCGGAGTTCCTGGTCGGCGTGCAGGTGATGCGGAACGCGGTGCGCGCCTCGCTGGCGGTGGCGAAGGTGACGGGGGCGGGCTTCGTACGGGTGGGCGCGCTCGTCGGGGCGACGCTGACCTC
The DNA here is from genome assembly GCF_039536965.1 of Nonomuraea antimicrobica. NCBI lineage: Bacteria > Bacillati > Actinomycetota > Actinomycetes > Streptosporangiales > Streptosporangiaceae > Nonomuraea > Nonomuraea antimicrobica. Next base: position 167,357 of record NZ_BAAAZP010000009.1, read on the forward strand.
GCACGGCCTGGTGCAGCCTGACCCGCTGGCGGTGATGGAGTACCGGCGCAAGATCGGCGCGTGGGACGTCCGGATCATCGCCGACATCGCGTCCATGCACTTCACGTGGCTGGGCGGCGGGAAGCCGGTGGCGGAGGTGGCCGCGGCGGCCCGCCAGGTGGGGGCGGACGCGGTGGCCGTGTCGAGCCCGCGCGAGGAGGTGGCCCTCGACCTGGTCGCCCAGGTGCGTACGGCGGTGCCGGGCCTGCCGATCCTGCTGGCCGGGCACACGAACCACGACAACGCGGCCCGGCTGCTGGGCTCCCCGCAGGGCGCCGACGGCGCATTCGTGGGCACCTGCCTGGAACGCGCCGGGTGGGGCAGCCCGATCGACGCCGGCCGGGTGGAGACGTACCTGCGGGCGGTGCGCGGGCGGCCCGGCGCCTGAAGGAGACCGGCCGAAGGAGACCGGCTGAAGAAGACCGGCCGAAGGAGGCGGCGATGGCGTACGTGCTGGAGGAGATGGCGGCGCAGGTCGACGCGCTCGGCGGTGACGTGCGCGCCCTGCACGGCCCCGTCCTGGCCGCGGCACGGCAGGTCGCCGCCGGGTGGGCGAAGGTCGAGCACGTCTACGTGACGGGCAGCGGCGACTCCCACCACGCCGCGCTCGCGGCGGAGATGGCCTTCACGGAGCTGGCGGGCGTCGTCTGCCTGCCGCTGAGCGCGCTGCGCCTGCTGAAGTACGGCCTGCCACGCGCGGAGACGGCCCGCGCCGCGCTGGTGGTGGGGGTGTCCGCGTCGGGCGGTCACCCGCTGGTCGCCGAGGCGCTCCGGCAGGCGGACACCCGTGGCGCCCGCACGCTGGCGGTCACCTCGACGGCGGGTTCGCCGGTGACAGCGGCGGCCGAGGCGGCGCTGGTGGCGCCGTTGCCGAGCCTGCGTCCCTGTCCAGGGCTGCGGACCTACCAGGCCAGTCTGCTGGCGCTGCTGCTGTCGGCGGTCGAGCTGGGCCGGGTGCGCGGTCGCGCCGCGCCGGGCCGGGACGACCTGGCCCGTGAGCTGCGGGAAGTGGCGGGGGCCGTGGAGGAGACGGCCGCCGCCACGTGGCCGCGGGCCCGGCACGTGGCCGAGCTGATCGCGGCGGCGCCGGTGACCATGGTGCTGGGCAGCGGGCCGGGCTATGGCGGCGCGCGGTTCGCCGCGGCCAAGCTCGTCGAGGCAGCGGGGGCGTTCGCGACGGCGCAGGACCTGGAGGAGTGGGAGCACGTCGAGGCGCTGGCGCGCCCCTCCGGCCTGCCGACGCTGGTGATCGCCGCGCCGGGACGCAGCCGGGCCCGTGCCGTCCAGGTGGCGGCGCGGGCACGCGAACGCGGCCGACCCGTCGTGGTCGTCGCCGACGATCGTGACGGGCCGGCCGCGTTCGCCGACCTGGTGTTGCCGCTTCGCGGCACGGTCCGGGAGGAGTTCTCGGCGTTGCGGTCGAGCGTGTTCGCCGGCGCGGTGGCGTTCGAGCTGGCGTCCCGGCTGGGCGTGGCGCCCTTCTCGACGCGTACGGCCTGAGCCCCGCAGGGCGTCAGGGCTGCACGTGCGCCACCTCGACGCCGAGCAGGTCGGCGACCGCGCGCAGGTCGGCCAGGCGGTGCCCGGTGCCCAGCGCCCAGTGGTGGGAGATGCCGGTGGCGCTCCACTCGTCGGTCCACTCGCCCGGGTCGCACCCGAAGTCCACCCGGGAGGTCGTGTTGCCGATCTGCAGCAGCGGCCCCGCCACGACCTCGCCCTCCGAGACCACGAAGCCGTAGCTGCCGTCGCGGGACTGGCGCAGCCCGAACGCGGTCACCGGCCCGCGCGTCACGTCGAACTCCACCGACACGCCCCACCCGCGCTTGCCGTGGTAGACGCCGAGCCCGCGCAGCAGCGGCTTGCGGGAGCTGATCGCCAGGTGGGCGGGGCCGTCATGACCCATCTCCACGTGGCCGCGGGCGAAGTCGAGCGCCTGCAACTCGGTGAACGAGCCGCCGCCGCCCAGCCGGTCCATGATGAGCATGGCCAGCGAGGTGCGCAGCTCGTACTCCCCGGCGGCCGGGACGCCCCGCGCGGTGAGCAGGGACGAGCCGAGGATCATGCCCGCCCCGAGCCGCTCGTGGATCTCGCCGTCCAGGCCCCGGTGGTAGTAGGCCAGGCTGTCCAGCGCGAAGTCCTCGACCAGGCGGTCCAGCCCGACCGACACGCGGGCGGCCCATTCGAGGTCCTCCTCGTTGACCGAGTCGGCCAGCTCGAACACCTCACGGGTCAGCGCGACCCGCTCGGCGGTCTCGGCACCGGTGACCTTCTCCGTGCGAACCCGCAGGTCGTCGAACTCCAGCACCTCGACGTGCCCGCCGAGGTTCGCGCTGACCAGGGTCAGGTCGGTGGAGACGTCCAGCATGCCGGGGTAGAGGTGGCCCATCAGGCCGTGCCGCCCGTGCCGGAGCGCGGCGCGTACGCCCGCGGCCCGCACCCAGCGGCCGATGCGCTCCCACGCCCGCTCGTCCTCCAGGTAGCCGGAGACCGAGCGGAACGGGATGCCGGAGCGGGTGAAGGCGTTGGCCATCTCCGGCAGCGGGCAGGCACCGCAGTAGGCCAGCCACTGTCCGGTGTCGAACGTGGCGTGGTCCATCGACTCCGTGGGCTGCAGGTTGATCAGGAGCACGGGGGCGCCGCTGCGCTGGGCGATCGGCACGAGCATGGTCGCCGTCATGTACGTCGTCAGGAACCCGACGATCAGATCGCAGCCGGCGGCCCGCAGCTTCTCGGCCGCCTCGGCCCCTTCCTGGGCGTCGGAGATGAAACCGACGTCCACGACCTCCGCGTCCAGTTCGCGCATGCGCTCGGACACGCGGTCGGCCGAGCGCTGGAGCTGGGGGAGGAGGTCGGGGAACTGCGGCCAGTAGGCGCCCAGCCCTCCGGCGACCAGCCCCACTTTGGTGCGGCGCGGGGTGATGCGGGGGAACGTGCTCATGATGTCCTTCCTAGCGGGCTTCGACCTCGATGATGCGCGTGTAGTCGTTGGCGCCGTTCGACGCGAGCGCCACGATGCGCACGGCGTCGGTGGTGACCGGCGCGAAGTCCGAACGCGCGGTGCCGGCGGTGTTGCCGCGCACCTGGGCCACCGTCTGCCACTGGCCGCCGACCTGGACCTGCACGTCCCAGTCGCGCAGGCCGTGCCGGGAGGCGGGGTAGCGCTCGGTGTCCAGGGTATACAGGTCCACCCTGGACACCTGCCGGGCGTTTCCGAGCGCGATGGCCACGGTGTCCGGCCAGGCCCTGGCGGTGGCGTCGTTCCAGCCGTTGCCGCCCGCCCAGCCGTTGGAGGAGCGGTCGCCGTCGACGATGCTGCACGGAGGGTAGTTGGCGTTGGTGTGCTGGGAGGAGGCGGTGACGGGGCGGCGCAGGGCGAGGTTGCCGCCGTTGTCGAGCCCGTCCACGGGCACCACCTCGACCGGCACCTTCAGCGTGCTGCCTGACGCGCTGAGGCGCAGGTCGTACGTGCCCTGCTCGGTGCCGGGCGGCACGGCCACCAGCAGCTTGGCGCGGACCTCGTAGCCGGGCGGCAGATAGCTGGTCAGCATGGGGCGGGAGGCCGTCAGGGGCGGGTCCACCGCCACCTGCATGGTCGCGTAGGCGGCCTTCTTGGCGTCGCTGCGCAGGCCGATCTGGAGCGTGGCCGGGCAGGCCGGGTCGACGCCGATCGGGGCGACCAGCTTGTCCGCGCCGGCGATCGGGGTGAACGAGCCGGTCCCCTTGGAGCGGCCTGGCTCGACCTTGACCGACAGGGCCGGGGGCGACGGCTCGGGGTCGCGGGCGGCGGCGGTGGTGGCGCCGGCGGACGTCGCGGCGGTGAGCGTGGAGGTGACGGTGACGGCGGCGGCCAGCGCGGCGGCGAGAGTACGCATGATCCCGTTCCTTTCTAGAGCGCGTGCAGGCCGGGGGCGCCGTCGAGGCTGACCAGGGAGGCCCGGGTCGAGACGGGGGCGCCGGGGCGGTCGACGTACGGAACGATCTTGAAGTCGGAGCGCCACTGGTCGCGGGTGACCTCGCAGGAGACGTAGCCGCGCTGGTAGCTGGAGAAGCGCAGGTGCGGGTTGGTCGGGTCGGTGCTGCCCGGGGGCACGCCGGTGCTGGCGTTGCCGTTGCCGCCGCTGCTGATCGAGGTGCACACGAACTCCACGCCGACGACGGGCGTGGCGGGGTCGTCGAAGTTCGTCCTGAGCTCGCCGGCGAGGTTGTAGTGGATGTCGCCGGTGAGCACCACGGGGTTGCTGACCTGGCGGTCGACCATGCCGGTGAGCAGGCGGTCCTTGGCGGCCTTGTAGCCGTCCCACAGGTCCATGCTGAGCCGCTGGGCCGGGCCGGCGTCGTAGTCGAGCTGCATCATGGCGATCTGCTGGGCGAGCACGTTCCACTTGGCGCGGGAGGCGCCGAGGCCGTCGAGCAGCCAGGTCTCCTGCTCGGCGCCGAGCATCTGCCTGGAGGGCTCCAGCCGGTCGGCGCAGTCGATCTGCTGGCCGTCGCCGCAGACCTGGTCGTCGCGGTACTGGCGGGTGTCGAGCACGTTGAACTCGGCCAGGTCGCCGAAGGTGAACCGGCGGTAGATGCGGGCGTCGGGGCCCTCGATCGCGGGAACGCGGACGGGCATGTTCTCCCAGAACGCGCGGAAGGCGTTGGCCCGGATGACCAGGTAGTCCTGCTCGGTCACGTCGCCGCCGGGGCCGAAGCGGCCGGCCCAGTTGTCGAGCACCTCGTGGTCGTCCCAGGTGACGATCCAGGGGGCGCTCTGGTGGGCGGCCTGGAGGTCGGGGTCGCTCTTGTAGAGGCCGTACTGGACGCGGTAGCGGTCGAGCGTGTCGCACTGCACCCGGAACTGCTCGGGCACGGGGGTGTTGCGGTTGCCGCCCATGGGGACGATGCCGTACTCGTAGATGTAGTCGCCGAGGTGGAAGACCACGTCGGGGCGCTCGTCGGCGAGGTGGCGGTAGGCGGTGTAGTAGCCGTCCTGCCACGACGCGCACGAGGCGAAGGCCAGGCGCAGCGCGTCGGGGCTGGTGCGCGGCGCGGGCGCGGTCTTGGTGCGGCCGACGGGGCTGATCTCACCGCCGGTGCGGAAACGGTAGTAGTACTCGCGGCCCGGGCGCAGGCCCTTGGCGTCCACGTGCACCGAGTGGCCGTACTCGGGGGTGGCCCAGGTGGAGCCGTGGCGGACGCGGTGGGTGAAGTTCTCGTCCTCGGAGATCTCCCAGTCGACGCGGAACTTGGCGAACGGCAGCCCTCCGAGCGGCTCCAGCGGCTTGGGCGCCAGTCGGGTCCAGAGGATCACGCGGTCGGATAACGGGTCACCGGAGGCGACGCCGAGCTGGAAGGGGTTGTCGATCCTGGCCGCGGCCCGCGCGGGAGCGGTCCACGGGTCGGCCAGGTCGGTGGTGAAGGCGAGCGCGAAGGCGGCGCCGCCCAGACCGAGAAGACCTCGGCGGGAGAGTTCAGGCATGCTGCTTCCCATGTAGGGGGACGAAAGCCCTCACTTTCTAGCAAGCAGCCAAGCTCTTAACAAGATGCAAGTTACAAATCACGCATCCAGACGTTACAAGTCTGCGACACGGACGTCCGCGTGGTGGTCGCGCAGCCGCTGCAGCAGTTCGGCGGGGGCGTTCGCGTCGACCACGATCACGTCGAAGTCGTCGAGCGGGGCCACCCGGTGCAGCGCCACGCGGGCCAGCTTGGAGCCGTCGACGGCCAGCACCCGCCGGGACGCCGCGCGCAGCATGGCCCGCTTGACCAGCACGATCTCCTGCTCCTGGTGGTAGGCGTACTGGTCGGAGACGGCCGAGGTGGAGACCACCACGAGGTCGGTGTTCATGGCCTCGACGGCGTCGACGCAGCCGAGGCCGAGGAACGAGTCGTGCGTGGGGCGGTACTCGCCGCCGAGTGCGATGAGCCGGACGTCGGGGCGGCCGGCCAGCAGCCTGATCGCCTCCAGGAAGTTCGTCACCACGGTCAGCGGGCCGAGTTCGTCCAGGTGGCGGGCGACGGCCAGGGCGGTCGTGGAGTCGTCGAGCATCACTGAGCTGCCCGGCTCGATCAGCCCCGCCACGACCCGGGCGATGGCGTCCTTCTCGGCCGTGTGCGCCCTGAGCCGGTAGGCGATGTTGCTCTCCCACACGTTGCTGGCCTGGGCCGTCGCACCGCCTCTGACCTTGCGCACCATGCCCTGGCGCTCCAGCTCGTCGAGGTCGCGGTGGACGGTCATCAGGCTCACGCCGAAGGACTCGGCGAGCTCGGTGACGGAGGCGGAGCCCTGCCGCACGATGTGCTCGGTCATGCTCTGCCACCGCACTGACCTGCTGGAGGTATGCTGACGCGAATTCACCAAAGTCTCCACCTTGCCGGACGGCTGCGCATCCTACCCTTGACACCCCGGTCGGGCGACTCGTACCCTCCCGGCAACCACCTTTTTAACACATTTGTTTGTTAACTTAACGATCGATTAAAACGTTCGCATTGGTGCCGGGCCTGGTCAGCATGGCCGTGTCAGGCACCATCGGGCGGGATCTCAGCCTTCCGCACGATGAGGAGACAGCGACATGACCGACCTGTTGCACAACGCCAGGGTCAGCCGCGGCCAGTTCCTGCGCATGATGGGCGGTCTGGCCGTGGCCACGCTGGCCACGGCCTGCTCCACCAGGCCGGAGACCACCGCCACCACCGGCGGCAGCGGCGGCGCCACGACCGACCTCAAGTTCATCGGCGTGGCCGACCAGAAGGCCCCGATGGACGAGCTGACGGCGGCCTACCAGAAGGTCAAGGCGTCTGTCCGCGTCACGGTGTCCTACGCCCCCACCGACCAGGTGCAGACCTCGCTGCGCACCCAGCTCGGCGCGGGCAACGCCCCCGACCTGCACGTCGTCTACCCGGGCAGTGGCAGCGCCATGTCGATGGCCGAGATCGCCAAGGCGGGCCTGCTGGCCGACCTGTCCGCGCAGCCGTGGACCCAGACGATCCCCACCGGGTTCAAGCCCGCCTTCCAGCTCGACGGCAAGACCTACCTCTACTCGGCCGGGTCCTCGGTGATCGGCGCCGTCTACAACAAGAAGGTCTTCGAGAAGGCCGGCATCGACGCGCCGCCCACCACGTGGAGCGAGTTCCTCGACGTGTGCGACAAGCTGAAGAAGTCGGGGGTGGTGCCGATCGCGCTGGGCGCCCAGACGCCGTGGGTCACCCAGCTCATCACGTACGCGCTGGTGCCCTCCACCGTCTACGCCAAGGACCCCACGTTCGACGACAAGCAGGCCGCCGGGCAGACGAGCTTCGCCCAGTCGGGCTGGCGCCAGGCCATGGAGATGTACCTGGAGCTGCAGAAGCGCGGCTTCTTCAACGACAACCCGAACGGCACCACGTTCGAGCAGCAGACCTCCATGGTGGCCACCGGCAAGGCGGCCATGGCCGTCCAGGTCTCGGCCGTCCTGCCCGACTTCCGCAAGGCCGCCTCCTCGCCCGACGACCTGTCGATGTTCCCCGTGCCGGGCGCCGACGACGCCAACTCGGTGTGGATCCCGGCCGGCGTCGTCGTCGGCCTCGGCGCGTCCGCCAAGGGCCGCAACGCCGAGGAGGCCAAGGCGTTCATCGACTTCCTCGCCCGCCAGGAGAACATCAACGCCTGGGCCAAGGCCATCGCCGCCATCCCGCTCACCCAGGACGCCAGCTCCAGCATCGACCCCGCGGTGCAGTCGTTCCTGCCCTTCACCAAGGACCGCGCCGTGCCCTTCATGGACCAGCGCTGGCCGAACGCCGAGGTGCAGCCCGTGCACTTCGCGGTGATCCAGGAACTGCTGGCCGGCGACTCCACCATCGACGAGGCGCTGAAGAAGATGGACGAGGCTTACCGCAAGTGACTCCCGTGACCGCAGGCCGGGCCAAGCCGGCGCACGCCTCGCGGCGGCGCCGCTCCGACCCGGCCTCCCCACCCTGGTTCTTCGCCGCGCCCGCCCTGGCCGTGTACGCGCTGATCGTGCTCTACCCGGCGGTCGCCGGCGTGGTGTACGCGTTCACCGACTGGAGCGGGATCGGCCAGGACATGTCCTTCGTGGGCCTGGAGAACTTCCGCACCCTGCTGGGTGACGAGCAGGCCATGGGCTCGATCGGCAACACGCTGCTGCTCACCGTGGCGATCGTGGTCGTGCAGAACGGCGTCGGCCTGCTGCTGGCACTCGGCGTGCACGTCAAGCTGAAGAGCCGGGCGCTGCTTCGCGTGATCTTCTTCGCGCCCGTCGTCGTCAGCCCGGTCATGGTGGCCTTCCTGTGGAAGTACCTCTTCAACCCCGACCCGTCCTCCGGGCTCAACGGGCTGCTCGGCCTGCGCGTCGACTGGCTCGGCGACCCGTCGGTCGCGCTGTGGTCGATCGCCGTCATGGTCGTGTGGCAGAACGCCGGCTACTCCATGGTCATCTTCCTGGCCGGCCTGGAGGGCGTGCCGGAGGAGCTGCAGGAGGCCGCGAAGATCGACGGCGCCGGCACCTGGGAACGTTTCCGCTACGTGACCTGGCCGCTGCTGGCCCCCTCCTTGACGATCAACCTGATGCTCTCCACGATCGGCGGGCTCAAGCTCTTCGACCAGGTCTTCGCCGCCACCAACGGCGGCCCCGGCTACGCCACCGAGACGCTCTCGACCGTGCTGTACAAGCAGGCGTTCGTCTTCGGCAAGTTCGGCTACAGCACCGCCATCGCCCTGGTGCTGGCGCTGTTCGTGGCCGCCGTGTCGCTCATCCAGGTCTACTACCTGCGCAGCCGGGAGGTGACGGCGTGAGAAGGACGTTCCTGCTGGAAATCGTCATGATCGTGGTGGCGGTGGCGTTCCTGTTCCCCGTCTACACGCTGGTCTCGCTGTCACTGAAGGACCCGGGGCAGATCGCGCAGTCGCCGCTGAGCCTGCCTGACCCGCCCACGTTCGAGAACTTCGGCAGCGCCTGGTCGTCGGCGGCGCTCGGCCCGTCGCTGATGAACAGCACGGTGATCACCGCGGTCAGCCTGGCGGCGCTCATCGCGCTCGGCTCGTTCGCCGCGTACTTCCTGGCGCGTGTGCAGACCCGCCTCGGCTACGGCCTGTACGTGCTGTTCCTGCTCGGCATCGTGCTGCCGTTCCAGCTCGGCATGATCCCGCTGTTCGAGCTGGTGACCGACCTGGGGCTGATCGGCACGCACGCCGGGATGATCCTCTTCTACACCGGCATCCAGCTCCCCTTCACGGTCTTCCTCTACACGGGCTTCATCCGGGCGCTGCCCCACGAGTACGCCGCCGCCGCGATGCTCGACGGCGCCTCGCACCTGACGGCCTTCACCCGTGTGGTCTTCCCGCTGCTGCGGCCGATCACCGGCACGGTGCTGATCCTCAACGCCGTCTTCATCTGGAACGACTTCTTCACCCCGCTGGTCTACCTCGGCGGCTCCGGATACGAGACGGTCCCGGTCAGCGTGTTCGCCTACGTCGGCCAGTACGTCTCCCAGCACGGCCTCGTCTTCGCCGGTCTCGTGCTCGGCGCGCTGCCGATCGTGCTGGTGTTCCTGGCCCTGCAGCGTTACGTCATCAAGGGCTTCGCCAGCGGTCTCAAGGGATAGAGATGAACGTCTTCGAGGTCTTCCGCGAGCCGCCCAAGGCGTTCTCCCCGGCGGCCATCTGGTGGTGGAGCGGCGAGCCGCTGCGCCGCGACCGGCTGCGCTGGCAGATGGAGCGCCTGGTCGCCGGGGGCGTGCACAACCTCGTCATCCTCAACCTCGCGCCCTCGGGGCCGATGTTCGGGGCCGACGCCGACGAGCCGCCGTTCCTGTCGGAGGCGTGGTGGGAGCTGCTGGACGGCGTCTGCCAGGACGCCCACGACCTGGGCGCGTACCTGTGGTTCTACGACCAGCTCGGCTTCTCCGGCGCCGACCTCCAGGCGCGGCTCGTGCTCGAACGCCCCGAGTTCGCCGGGCACTGGCTGGCCGCCGACGGCACGGTGACGCGGCGCGGCTTCGACTACCTCTCGCGCGAGGCGTGCGCGGTGCTGCTGGACCGGGTGCACGGCGAGTTCGAACGGCGGGTCGGGCACTGGTTCGGCCGGGTGATCGCCGGGTCGTTCCAGGACGAGCTGCCGACGCTGCCCACCTGGTCGGCGGACTTCGCCGACGAGCACGCCGCCCGGCACGGCCGCCCGTTTCTGCTGGAGGACCCCGACTGGCGGGCCTACCAGCGCACCAGGGCCGAGCTGGCCGAGGAGGCGTTCTTCCGGCCGCTGGCCGAATGGCACGCCCGCCACGGGCTCGTGCACGGCTGCGACCAGCAGGATCCCGCCCGTGCCGGTGACCCGGTCGACGGCGTGCGGCTGTACGCCGACTACGCGCGTACGCACCGCTGGTTCAGCGCGCCCGGCTCCGACCACCACGGCGACGCGCGCCTGCACTCCTCCCTGGCCCACCTGTACGGCCGGCCGCGCACCTGGATCGAGGCGTTCCACTCCAGCGGGTGGGGCGGCACGCTGGAGGAGACGTTCGACTGGCTGCTGCCGTGGCTGCGCGCCGGGGCCACCCTCTACAACCCGCACGCGGTCTACTACACGACCAAGCGGGGCTGGTGGGAGTGGGCGCCGCCGTCCACCGACTGGCGGCAGCCGTACTGGGGGCACTACCGGGTCTTCGCCGAGGCGGTCACCCGGCTGTGCGCGGCGCTGTCGCTGGGCCGCCACGCGTGCGACGTCGCCGTGCTGCTGCCCACCGCGACCGCCCAGGCCGGCACCGGGCTCTCCGGCAGCGACCCGGCGGCCGACCGGGCCCAGGAGGTCTACCGCGAGCTGGTGGGCGACATGGCGTGGTTCGCCACCAAGCCCGGCGTGGTGGACCGGCTCGGCCTCGACGCGGACGTCATCGACGACGACTCGGTGCGCCGCGCGGTCGTCAAGGACGGGCGGCTGGCGGTCTCCACCGAGGCGTACCGCGTCATCGTCCTGCCCGCCGTCACGGTGCTGGACGCGGACGTGGCCGCCCGGCTCGGGGAGTTCGCCGCGAACGGCGGGCTGGTGGTCACCGTGGGCACCCGGCCGGAGGACATCCGCCTGGAGGCCGCCGCCGCGCAGGAGCCCGGCGGCGAGCGGGCCGGTGCGGTCCTGCGGGACGCCCTGTTCGTGGAGTCGGCCGGGCGGCTGGGCGAGGCGCTGGACGGGCTGGAGCGGCGGGTCGAGGCCCCCGTCCCCGCCCTGGTGCGCGAGGACGGCGAGACGACGCTGGTGTTCCTGCCCGCGGCGTTCCCCATGGCCAGCCGCGTCGGCGTCGGACGTCCCGAGGAACGCGGCGTGGACCTGGGCTGGCTGGACGCCGTCATCGACTTCGACCCCGCCCGCTACCGCCGCGAGATGCCGGTCGTCGTCCGCGGGGTGTCGGGCACGCCGCTGCTGCTGCGCCCCTTCACCGGGGGCGAGCCGGTGGCGCTGCCGCACACCAGGGAAGGCGACGCCGTACGCGTCACGGTGCCGTTCGACGACGGGTCCGCGGCGCTGCTGGTGTTCGACGGAACGGTGGCCGAGCCGGTCGCGCGGCCCGCGTACCCGGTGGAGGTGCCGCTCGGGGACGAGTGGGACGTCGAGCTGGTGCCCACGCTCGACGACACCTGGTCCGACTTCGGCGGCGGCGCCGGGGTCGAGTGCCGGACGCTGCGCACGCCCGACGGGCGGCCGGTGGACGTGACGTACGGGCCGCACGGCGAACAGCGGGTCGGCGACGGGCCGTGGACGCCGTCGGAGTGGTCGTCCTCCCGAGGGCTGCGCAAGGACCCGGTGCACCGGGAGACGCTGGGGCCGAAGGGGCGGGTGCCGCTGGAGTTCCTCTCCTTCGGGCACGTCCCCGAGAGCGGTGAGGCGCGGTTCCGCGCGGTCGTCACCGTGCCCTCGGCCGGATGGGTGATGATCGGGGCCGGGGCCGCGAAGACGCTGTGGCTCGACGGGGTCGAGCGGCCGCTCGACGACCGCGGGCACGCCGCCGTCTCCCGCGCGACCGTCCCGCCCGGCGAGCACCTGCTGGAGCTGCTGCTGGTGCCGGAGGAGGAGCTCGACCTGCGGGCGTACGTGTGCGTGGTGGCGGAGCCACCTGCCCCGGCCCCGCCGGAGTGGATCGCGGGCACGTCCCTGGAGACCGTCGTCCACGTGGGGGAGTGGGACGAGAACGCGCTGCTCCAGGTGGCCTCCACCTCCGTGTGCCGGGTGCTGGTCAACGGGATCGAGGCGGGCCGTCAGGGCGGCTTCGACCCGTACGCCGAGGCGGACATCCCGCGCGTGCGCCGCTACGACGTGACCGGCCTGGTGCGGCCGGGCGCGAACACGGTACGCGTCGAGTCCGACGGCTGGGTGCTGGTCGACGGCCTGGCGGTGTCCGGGCCTGACTGGACGCGTGGCGACGGCGCCGACCGGCTCCCCGCCCGCGTACGGCGCCGCCAGCACGGCGACCCCGCCGCCCTCTGGCTGCTGCCCCGCCCGCACCCGCTGCCCGGGGCCGACTGGCTCGACGGCGGCCCCACCGCCCTGCCCACCGTCTTCGCGGTCCCAGGCGCCCACCCGCGCGTCGAGCGGTTCCTGCTGGACGCGCCGCCCGGCGCGACCGGCATCGAGGTGCACGCCTCCGGACGCCTGGAGGTGCACGCCGAGCTCGGCGGACACCGGCCGCGGGACGCCGAGGCCCGTACGGGTGCGCAGGAGGCCGACGGGCGCACGGGCACGGGAGAGGTCGAGATCCGGGTCCACACCCGGCCGGGGGCGCAGGGGGGCGCGGCCTTCACCGGCCCCGTCCGGTTCACCTGCGGTCCCGGACGGATGCGGCTGGGCGACTGGGAGGACCGCGGCCTGGCCGGGTACAGCGGCGGCGTGCGCTACCGCACCACGGTCGCCGCCCGCTCCGGCCCGGCCGTGCTCGACCTGGGCCGGGTCAGGGGAACGGCCGAGGTGACGGTGAACGGCAGGCCCTGCGGCGTGCGGGTGTGCTCGCCGTACGTCTTCGACGTCGAGCTGGCGGACGGCGACAACGTGGTCGAGGTGCTCGTGCTCGGCACCCTGGCGCCGTACCTGGACGAGGCCGGGCCCACCCACTTCGTCTTCCCCGGCCAGCGCAGCACGGGCCTGTTCGGGCCGGTACACCTGCGCCTGGAGGCCGACGAGGTCAGCCCTGGGTGAGCGGCTGAGCGGCTGAGCGGCCGCGGCCCCGACGCGGAGTAGACGAAGGCACCGCCGCCCGAGCGAGAGGCTCGGGCGGCGGTCCCGGTAGAGCCCTCGGCCACCCCACAACTCCCGGCAAACGGGACATGAACTTCGCTTTGCCGGTATTTAATGATTTGAACGAGCGAGTGCTCACTCATTAGACTCCTCCGCATGTCAAGAAGGCGAAGAGTGCCGGCCATGGCGCCGGAAGACCGTCGGGCCGCGCTCATCGCCGCCACCGTTCCCCTGGTGCGCGAGCACGGCACGGCCGTGAGCACCCGTCAGATCGCCGAGGCCGCGGGCGTGGCCGAGGGCACGATCTTCGGTGTCTTCCCCGACAAGGCCACCCTGTTGCGCGCGGCCGTGATGCGCGCGTACGACCCGCAGCCCACGCTGGACGCGCTGGCCGCCGTCGGCACGCGGACCGACCTGCGCACCCGGCTGCGCGAGGCGGTCACGCTGATGCGCGAAGGCATGACCGCCAACGCCAACCTCATCGCCGCGCCCAAGGAGTTGATGGCCGAGGACGCCGAGTTCCGGCAGCGGATGTTCGACGGCCGCCGCCTGACCACGGCCGCGGTCGCCGCGCTGATGGAGCCCGACCGCGACCGGCTGCGGCGCTCCCCCGAGGCCGCGGCGCAGTTGCTGCTCATGCTGATCGCGGCGAGCGTGTTCCGCGACTACGGCCACAACGGCGAGTTCGGCGACATGGACGACGAGGAGACCGTCTCCGTCCTGCTCGACGGGCTGCTCGTGCGGTCCGCCCCCGACCCTTCCACAGAAAGTCCCCTTTGATGCTGCTCCGTCTTCTGCGGGGCCAGCTCAGGCCGTACGGGAAAGAGATCACGCTCGTCGTCCTCTTCCAGTTCGTCCAGACCCTGGCCACGCTCTATCTCCCCACGCTCAACGCCGACATCATCGACAACGGCGTCGTGCGCGGCGACACCGGCTACATCGTCCGCATCGGGCTCGTGATGCTCGGCGTGACGCTGATCCAGATCGTCTGCTCGATCGTGGCCGTCTACTACGGCGCCCTGACCTCGATGGCCCTGGGCAGGGACCTGCGGGCCGCGATCTTCCGCCGGGTGCAGGACTTCTCCGTCCAGGAGGTCAACAGGTTCGGCCCGCCGTCCCTGATCACCCGTACCACCAACGACGTGCAGCAGGTCCAGTTGCTCGTGCTGCTGACGTTCACGATGATGGTGGCCGCGCCGATCATGTGCGTCGGCGGCATCGTGCTGGCGCTGCGCCAGGACACGGCGCTGTCGTCGCTGCTGCTCGTCGTGCTGCCGGTGATGATCGCCATCGTGGGCGTGATCATCATGCTGATGCGGCCGCTCTTCCGTACGATGCAGGAGCGCATCGACCGGATCAACCAGGTGCTGCGCGAGCAGATCACCGGCATCCGGGTCATCAGGGCGTTCGTCCGCGACCGGCACGAGCGCGCGCGCTTCGGCGTGGCCAACGACGAGCTGACCGACGTGTCGCTGCGGGTCGGGCGGCTGATGGCGCTGATGTTCCCGTCGGTCATGCTGGTGGTGAACGTCTCCAGCGTCGCCGTGGTGTGGTTCGGCGCCGACCGCATCGCCGACGGGAGCATGCAGGTGGGCGCGCTGACCGCGGTCATCTCCTACCTCATGCAGATTCTCATGTCGGTCATGATGGCGATGTTCATGTTCATGATGATCCCCCGGGCCGAGGTGTGCGCCGAGCGCATCGAGGAGGTGCTCGGCACCGAGGTCACCGTCCACCCCCCGGCGAACCCCGTCACCCCGGAGCGCCGCATCGGCGAGCTGGAGCTGCGCTCGGTGGGCTTCCGCTACCCGGGCGCGGAGGAGCCGGTGCTCTCCGACGTCGGCTTCACCGCGCGGCCCGGCCGCACGACCGCGATCATCGGCAGCACCGGCAGCGGCAAGACGACGCTGCTCAACCTCGTCCCGCGGCTGTTCGACGCGAGCGACGGCGAGGTGCTGGTCGACGGCGTCGACGTACGCGACCTCGACCCGGCCGTGCTCTCCCGGGCGGTCGGCCTGGTCCCGCAGTCGCCCTACCTCTTCTCCGGCACCGTCGCCTCCAACCTCAGGTACGGCAGGCCCGACGCCACCGACGAGGAGCTGTGGCGGGCCCTGGAGGTGGCCCAGGCCCGCGAGTTCGTCGAGGAGATGCCCGGCGGCCTCGACGAGCCCATCGCCCAGGGCGGCACGAACGTGTCCGGCGGCCAGCGCCAGCGCCTGGCCATCGCCAGGGCCCTGGTGCACAGGCCCGAGATCTACCTGTTCGACGACTCCTTCTCCGCCCTCGACTACGCCACCGACGCCCGCCTGCGCGCCGCGCTGGCCGAGGAGATCACCGACGCCACGATCGTCATCGTGGCCCAGCGGGTGAACACCATCCGCGACGCCGACCGCATCCTCGTCCTCGAAGAGGGCCGCGTGGTCGGCAGCGGCACCCACGCCGAACTCATGACGACCTGCCCGACGTACCGGGAGATCGTGCTTTCCCAGCTCACCGAACAGGAGGCCGCAGCATGACCACGGAGGCGCCGGCACGGCGCC
Source organism: Nonomuraea antimicrobica (assembly GCF_039536965.1). NCBI lineage: Bacteria > Bacillati > Actinomycetota > Actinomycetes > Streptosporangiales > Streptosporangiaceae > Nonomuraea > Nonomuraea antimicrobica. Next base: position 183,129 of record NZ_BAAAZP010000009.1, read on the forward strand.
CGCAGCCCGCCTTCGGGCCGGGCAGGATGATGTCCGGGCCCGCCGAGAAGGCCCTCGACTTCGGCGGCACGCTGCGCCGCCTGTCGGGGCTGCTGCGCCCCGAGCGGGCGCTGCTGGTCGTCATCCTGGCGCTCGGCACGGCCAGCGTCGCGCTGACCGTGATCGGGCCCAAGCTCCTCGGTCACGCCACCGACCTGATCTTCTCCGGCATCATCGGCGCGCAGCTCCCGGCGGGCCTCAGCAAGGAGCAGGCGGTGGCCGGGCTGCGCGCCCGGGGCCAGGACACCTTCGCCGACATGGTGTCGTCGATGAACGTGGTGCCCGGCCACGGCATCGACTTCACCGCGCTGGGCCACGTGCTGGCCTGGGTGCTGGCGATCTACCTGGTGGCCGCGCTGCTCGGGATCGTGCAGTTCAGGATGACCACGACCGTCGTGCAGCGGGCGGCGTCCCGGCTGCGCGAGCACATCGAGGCCAAGCTGTCGCGGCTGCCGCTCAGCTACTTCGACGGCCAGCCGCGCGGCGAGATCCTCAGCCGGGCCACCAACGACACCGACAACATCGCCCAGTCGCTGCAGCAGACGATGAGCCAGCTCATCTCCTCGCTGCTGACGGTCGTGGCGGTGCTGGTGATGATGATCGTCATCTCGCCGCTGCTGGCGCTCATCGCGCTGGTCACGGTGCCGGTGACGGTCTACGTCACCGCGGTCGTCGGCAAGCGGTCGCAGCCGCAGTTCGTCAAGCAGTGGTCGTCCACCGGCAAGCTCAACGGCCACATCGAGGAGATGTACGGCGGCCACACGCTGGTCAAGGTGTTCGGCAGGCAGAAGGAGTCGGCCGAGACCTTCGCCGAGCACAACGACGCCCTGTTCACCTCCAGCTTCCGCGCCCAGTTCATCTCCGGGCTCATCCAGCCGGCCATGATGTTCATCGGCAACCTCAACTACGTGCTGGTCGCCGTCGTGGGCGGGCTCAGGGTGGCCTCGGGCTCGATCTCGCTGGGCGACGTGCAGGCGTTCATCCAGTACTCCCGGCAGTTCAGCCAGCCGCTCACCCAGGTGGCCGGCATGGCGAACATCGTGCAGTCGGGCGTCGCCTCCGCCGAGCGCGTCTTCGAGCTGCTGGACGCCCCCGAGCAGTCCGCCGATCCCACCGAGCCCGCGCGGCCCGCGCAGGTCAGGGGGCGGGTGGCGTTCGAGGACGTGTCGTTCCGCTACGTGCCCGACCGGCCGCTGATCGAGAACCTGTCGCTGACCGTCGAGCCCGGCCAGACCGTGGCCATCGTCGGCCCCACGGGAGCGGGCAAGACGACGCTGGTCAACCTCATCCTGCGCTTCTACGAGGTCACCGGCGGCCGCATCACGCTCGACGGCGTCGACATCGCCCAGATGTCCAGGGACGAGCTGCGCGCCAACATCGGCATGGTGCTGCAGGACACCTGGCTGTTCGGCGGCACGATCGCGGAGAACATCGGCTACGGATCCGAGGGCGCCACCCGCGAACGCATCGAGGCCGCCGCGCGGGCCGCCCACGTCGACCGCATCGCGCACACGCTGCCCGACGGCTACGACACGGTGATCGACGAGGAGGGCGCGACGGTCAGCGCGGGGGAGAAGCAGCTCATCACGATCGCCCGCGCGTTCCTGTCGGAGCCCGCGATCCTCATCCTCGACGAGGCGACCAGCTCGGTCGACACCCGGACCGAGGTGCTCATCCAGCGGGCGATGAGCTCGCTGCGCGAGGGGCGTACGAGCTTCGTGATCGCCCACCGGCTGTCCACGATCCGCGACGCCAGCCTGATCCTCGTGATGGAGAACGGCCGGATCGTCGAGCAGGGCACGCACGAGTCGCTGCTGGCCGCCGAGGGCGCCTACGCCCGGCTCTACTCGGCCCAGTTCGCCCAGGCCGTGGCGGAGGTGGAGTAGGCGGGCGCGGCCCGGGGGGCGGACCCGCCTGGGCCGCCGCGCCGCGTCGCCGACCTGGAGTTTCGGCGGCGCGGCGGGCCGGCGCGTCGCCGGAAATACTGGCGGGCGTCCGCGACTTGTTCATGAACATGATGAGCACACCCTTCGACCCGCGCGCTCTCCTGGCCGAGAGCAGGCTGGGCGTCCTCGCCACGGTCAAGTCCGACGGCCGCCCGCAGCTCTCCCCCGTCATGCCCTTCTACGAGCGCCAGGCCGAGGTGATCTACGTGTCGACGGGAGAGGGCACGGCCAAGACGGCGAACCTGCGCCGCGACCCGCGCGCCGCGCTCGAGGTCACCAGCTCCGACGGCTTGTCGTGGGCCACCGCCGAGGGCGTCGTGACGCTCATCGGCCCGGGCGCCGACCCGCACGGCCCCGAGGTCGAGGCGCTGGTCGACTACTACCGGCGCGCGGCGGGCGAGCACCCCGACTGGGCCGAGTACCGGTCGGTGATGGTCTCCGAGCGGCGGGTGCTCATAGTGATGAAGGTCGAGCACGTGTACGGCGCCGACATCCGGTGACGGCCGACTCGTGAACCGCACGTTGATCTCACCAGACGGTGCGCTCCCTATCGTGAAGATCGGTAGCCGGTTCACCAGGGGCAGGCCATGACGGTCGGGGAGAGGGGGCGTTCATGCCGGGTGCGGACGAGATCGCGGCGCTGAAGCGGCGCATGGGGCGCGTGGGGGTCTGGAACAGCACGCTCGGCGGGGAGTCTGCCGTGTTCGAGCAGGAGGCCGCCGCCGAGGTGGAGAGCCTGGGCTTCGGCACGCTCTGGGTCGGCGAGACCCCGTCGGGCAAGGAGGCGCTGACCCACGCGGCGCTGCTCCTGGGCGGCACCCGGCGGCTGACGGTGGCGACCGGCATCGCCAACATCTGGGCCCGCGACGCCACCGCCGCCGCCAACGGCGCGAACACCCTCGCCGAGTCGTCGGGCGGCAGGTTCGTGCTCGGTCTGGGAGTCAGCCACGCGCCGCTGGTGTCGCAGCGGGGCCACGACTACCGCAAGCCGGTGTCGGCGATGCGCGAATACCTCGACGCCATGGACGCCACGGACTACACCGGGCCGCTCCCGGAGCCCGCGCCGCGCCTGCTGGCGGCGCTGCGGCCCAAGATGCTGGAGCTGGCCGCGCGGCGGGCCTACGGCGCGCACCCGTACTTCGTGCCGCCGGAGCACACGGCCCGCGCCCGCACGGTGCTCGGCCCGCTGCCGGTGCTGGCGCCGGAGCAGACCGTGCTGGTCGAGACCGACCCCGAACGGGCGCGGCGGACCGCCCGCCGCTTCATGGCGCTCTACCTGGCCCTGCCGAACTACGTCAACAACCTGCGCGATCTCGGCTGGCCGGAGGAGGACCTGGCCGGTGGCGGGAGTGACGCGCTCGTCGACGCCATCGTGGCGTGGGGGGAGCCGGAGACGATCATCGCGCGGGTACGCGCGCACCTCGACGCGGGCGCGGACCACGTGTGCGTCCAGCCGCTCGCCGACAGCCCGCGCGCCATGCTGGAGCACCTGCGCACCCTGGCGGCCGCCGACCTGACCTCCCTCTGACCTCCACCACCGCGGAACGCCCGCCCCCGCCGGGGGTGAGGGCTCCGAGTTGGGGTTGACGGGCACGATGGGCTATGACTTCAGGGATGGAACGAGACAGCGCGCCGATCCGCGTTGAGACAGGGCGGCACGTGACCGATCTGCCGGGAAAAGGCGCCACGCTGGGGGAGAACGCGCCCGCCGACGCCGGAGCGGTCCCCGGCGCGGCGGTCGCGGCTGTGCCGGTTGACGTGCCGGTCGACGTGCCGGTCGACGTGCCGGTTGACGCCGATGCGGTCGACGCCGCCGCGCTGCGCCTGGCGGGCGTCGTCGCGACCACCCCGCTCGAACGCAGCATGCGCCTGTCGGAGCGGACGGGCGCCGACATCTGGCTCAAGCGGGAGGACCTGCAGACCGTGCGCTCGTACAAGGTGCGCGGGGCGTTCAACCTGATCGCGCAGCTCGACGACGCCTCCCGGGCCGCGGGCGTGGTCGCCGCCAGCGCCGGCAACCACGCCCAGGGCGTGGCCTACGCCTGTTCGGCCCTGGGCGTGCGGGGCCGGGTCTACCTGCCGCGCACCACGCCACGGCAGAAGCGCGACCGCATCGCCACGCTCGGCGGCGACATGATCGAGATCGTCGTGGGCGGCGAGACGTACGACGAGGCGTCCGCCGCCGCGGTCGCCGACGCCCGGGCCGGCGGGGCGACGCTGGTGCCCGCGTTCGACGACCCGCGCACGATCGCCGGTCAGGGCACGGTCATCCGCGAGGCCGTCGGCCAGCTCGGTACGACCCCCGACCTGGTGGTGCTCCCGGTCGGCGGGGGCGGGCTGCTGGCCGGTTCCCTCGCCTGGCTGGCCGCACGGCACCCGCGCGCCCAGGTCGTCGGGGTCGAGCCCGCCGGGGCCGCCTGCGTCGCCGCCGCCCTGGCGGCCGGGGAGCCGGTCACGCTGGGCACGATCGACACGTTCGTCGACGGCGCCGCCGTGCGCAGGGCCGGAGACGTCACGTACCCGCTGATCGCCGCCTCCGGCGCGGAGCTGGTCGCCGTTCCTGAAGGCCGGGTGTGCAGCGAGATGCTGGCGCTGTACCAGACCGACGGGATCATCGCCGAGCCCGCGGGCGCGCTGGCCACCGCCGTGCTGGGCGTGCCGTCCGTGCTCGACGTCCCGGCCGGGGCGAGCGTGATCTGCGTGCTGTCCGGCGGCAACAACGACGTCAGCCGCTACGCCGAGGTCGTCGAACGCGCCCTGGTCCACGAGGAGCGCAAGCACTACTTCCTGGTCGAGTTCCCGCAGGAGCCGGGCGCGCTGCGCCGCTTCCTCGACGAGGTGCTCGGCCCCAACGACGACATCACCCTGTTCGAGTACGTCAAGCGCAACAACCGCGAGACCGGCCCCGCGCTGGTCGGCATCGAGCTGTCCAACCCCAACGACCTGCCCGCGCTGCTCAAGCGCATGGAGGCCGCCCATCATCGGATCGAGCAGATCGACCCGTCGAGCCCGCTCTTCCGCTTCGTGCTGTGACCGGCGCGGTGTCTGTGACCGGCCTCGCGTTATGACCGGCCCGGCAGCAGTGTGGCGATGACCTCGCGCAGGGGGTCGGCGAGGTCCTGCGCACCGGCCGAGGCGAGGGGCTCGAGCGGCGTGGAGGCGCGCAGCGTGGCGATGCCGATGGCGATCGACAGCACGAGCTGAGCGCGCAGCATGAGCTGATCGCCGCCGGGCTCGTCGTGCCGCCAGCCCGCGGTCGAGGCCAGCCCTTCCGCGTACGAGCGCAGCAGCGCCACCCGCTTGTGCTCGGTCCGCTCGTCCCCGGAGGAGCGCAGCAACAGCAGGAGCAACTGGTACGGGCGTCCCGTGGAGATGACGCGGATGATCTGCTGGATGGCGTCGGAGATCAGGCCGGGGCCCATCACCGTGTCAGGAGCGGTGCCCTGAGCGGTGCCCTGAGCGGTGCCCTGAGCGGTGCCCTGAGCGGTGTCGGGCCCGGTGTCGGCGGCCCGGCGGAACTCCTCGACGGCCGCCTCCAGACAGGCTTCGAACAGGCCCTCCTTGGACTGGAAGTAGCGGTTGATGAGCGCGACGTTGACACCGGCGTCGTCGGCGATCTCGCGTACGGTGGTCGCCGCGTACCCGTCGTGGGCGAAACGCTGGAGGGCCGCGTCGAGCAGTTGCCGGCGGGTCTTGGCCGCGTCACGCCGCCGGGGCGCAGCCGGTGTGCCCCCCGGGGCCACGGGAGTGGTCGCGGGGCCGGGGCTGCTGGTCATCATGGATTCCTCTCGATCTCCCCGAAGGATATCCGCCACGATCAGCATCGGCAGATCCACGCCCGCGAGCTGCGGGCGGACCACCGGCTCGGGGGAGAACCCGCCGGTTCCGGAGAGAATCCTTCATGACATGTCCTGACAACCGACCGGGGAGAGGACTCGCCGTGCACCTCATGCGCATCGGCCCGCCCACCGCCGACCGGCCCACCGTCCGCCTGGACGGCGCCCACGACGTCCTGGGCCCCCGCTAGTGCGGGCGCTGGTGCTGACCGGCCCGGGCGAGGCCGCGGTCGAGGAGGTCGAGCCGCCCGTCGCGGGACCGGGCGAGGTGGTCGTGGCCGTCGAGCGCGCCGGGGTGTGCGGCACCGACCTCGAACTGTTCACCGGCCACATGAGCTATCTGGGCACCGGCCGCGCCTGGTATCCGCTGCGTCCCGGGCACGAGTGGTGCGGGCGGGTGGCGGCCGTCGGTGCGGCGGTGGACCCGTCCTGGCTGGGCCGCCGCGTCACCGGCGACACCATGCTCGGCTGCGGGCGCTGCGAGCGTTGCCGCGAGGGCCGCCACCACGTGTGCGCCGAGCTGGCCGAGCTGGGCATCAGCCGTGGCCGGGCGGGGGCGCTGGCCGAGCGGGTCGCCGTCCCGGTCGCGGCGCTGTACGCGCTCCCTGACGCGGTGGACGAGACGCTCGGCGCGCTCGTGGAGCCGGGCGGAAACGCCCTGCGTGCCGTCCGCGCCGCCGCCCTGCGGCCGGGCGAGCGGCTGCTCGTCCTCGGGACCGGCACGATCGGGCTGCTGGTGGCGTTGTTCGCGCGGGCACACGGGGTGGAGACGCATCTGCTCGGCCGCGATCGCGACGGGCTCCGGCTGGCTCGCGAGCTGGGCTTCGCGGGCGCCTGGACCCGTCCGTCACTGCCGGACCTGGCCTGGCACGCCGTCGTGGACGCCGCCGCCAACGCCCCCGAGCTGCCCGCGCTCGCGCTTGAGCTGGTCGAACCGGCCGGACGGGTGGTCTGCGTCGGCCTGGCCGGCACGCCGAGCACCATCGACACCCGGGACCTGGTGCTCAAGGACGTCACCGCCGTCGGAATCCTCGGCGGCTCGGTGGGACTGGCCGGAGCCGTCGCCGCCTACGCCGACGGCTCGGTCGACGCCCGCCCGCTCGTGGCCGCCACGGTCGGCCTGGCCGAGACCGCCGACGTCCTGGCCGGTCACCGCCCGCCCTGGGCGGGGCCGGGCCCGAAGATCCACATCGACCCGCGCCGATAGGAGCCCGCGAAGCCGGAGCCTCGTGCACCGCCGTCAGCCGAGCACGTTCTCGTGGAGTGCGCGCAGCACCGCATTGGTACGGTCGCGCGCCCCGAGCTTGAGCAGCAGCGTCGAGACGTGGTTCTTCACCGTCCCCTCGGCCAGGAACAGCGCCTGGGCGATCTCGCGGTTGCTGTAGCCCTCCGCCACCAGCCGCAGCACCTCCAGCTCCCGCTCGGTGAGCTGCTGCACCGGCGGCAGCTCACCGTCGGCGGGCGGCCGGCCGCGCCGGACGGCGCGCAGCAGCCGGTCGGTGATCGAGGGCGAGATCAGCGTGCCCCCGTCGGCGAGGGTGCGGATGGCGCGGGTGAGCTGCTCCAGCGTCACGTCCTTGAGCAGGTAGCCGCGCGCCCCCGCCCGCATCGCGTCGAGGACCAGGGTGTCGTGGTCGAACGTGGTGAGCACGAGCACCGGCGGCGGCGTTCCCGCCGAGCGCTCGTGCAGCGCGGCGAGGGCCCAGATGCCGTCGTGGCGCGGCATGCGCAGGTCGAGCAGGACGACGTCGGGGGAGTGCGCGTCGACGGCCGCCAGCGCGGCCATGCCGTCGTCGGCCTCGCCCACCACCTCGATGTCGTCGGTCAGGTCGAGCAGGCCGAGGATGCCCTGCCGCACGAGGGTCTGGTCGTCGACCACGAGCACCCGGATCATCGGGCCGGCACCTTGGCCGTGACGCGGAAGCCGTCGCTGCCGTCGAGGAGCACGTCGCCGCCGAGCGCGTTGATCCGCTCGGTCAGGCCGCGCAGCCCGTTGCCGGGGGTGAGGGCGGGGCTGCCGCGCCCGTTGTCCACGGACGTGAGTCGTACGGCGCCGTCGGAGGTCGTCTCGATGCTGATCCGCAGGCGGGTGGCGTCCGCGTGGCGGATGGTGTTGGTGACGATCTCCTGCACGACGCGTACGAGTGTCGCGGTGAGGTCTTCCCCGGCGGGCACGTCGTCGTCGATGCGCACGCCGACGTCGAGGCCGGGGATGTCGCATACCACGGCGGTGAGCGACTCGCGCAGGTCGAGGCCGTCGGCGCGGAGCCGGCCGACGGTCTCGCGCACGTCGTCGAGCAGGTCGCGGGCGACCCGGTTCGCCCGTTCGACGTGCTCGCGCGCGGCGGGGCCGTCGTGGTGGCGGGCGACCTCCAGTTCGAGGGCGAGCACGGTGAGCTGGTGTCCGATCGCGTCGTGCAGCTCCCTGGCGATCCGCAGGCGTTCGCGGGCCCGCGCGGAGTCGGCCAGTACGACGCTCGCGGCCCGCAGTTCGAGGTGCGCCTCGGCCAGCTCGCGCCGCATCCGCTGCTCCCGGATGATCGCGAACGAGCTGAGCAGCGTGGCGATCTGGATCAGCACGTAGAGCAGCGTGCCGATGGTGACGTCGGCGGTCCCGCCGCCGGCGTGGGCCATGGTCACGGCGATGACGACCGAGTTGAGCACGATGACCGCCGCCCCGGCCCACGGCGGGACGATGTACGCGCTCACCGCGGCGACGAAGACCAGCAGGATCGGCAGCCAGCCGGCGCCCGGCGCCGTCGCGACCACGGTCCAGCCCAGCACGACCGACAGGGCGTAGGCGGCGGTGGCCCGGCGGGGCCGGTGACCCTCGTAGAGGGCGGCGGCCAGCACCGCGGCCAGCAGCGCCGCGTACGTCACGAGCCACAGCGCGCGCGGCACCAGCGTCTCGGACGCGCCCAGCACGGTCGGCAGGCCCACCGCCCCGCAGCCCATGAGCATCACCACGCCCGCCCCGACGTCCGGCTCGATTCGCGGCATGCCGTCACTGTAATGCCCGATCCGCCCGCCACGGGGGTGCCGAAAGTCATGCCCGCGAACGCTGACCATCGGCACGGGCCACGCCCGCCTCCCCGCCCCTAGCGTCGGCGGCATGCCAGAAACCGTGTCCTCACTCGCCGTCGAAGCGGACGGCCTGCACAAGCGCTACGGAGCGACGATCGCCGTGGACGGGATCAGCCTGTCCGTCCCCGCCGGTGAGATCTTCGGCCTCCTCGGCCGCAACGGAGCGGGCAAGACGACCACCGTCGAGCTGATCGCCGGGCTCGGACGGCCCGACCGCGGCACCGTACGGGTGCTCGGCCTGGACCCGTGGCGCGACCGCGTCCGGCTGCGCCAACTCCTCGGCGTCCAGCTCCAGGACGCCCAACTGCACGCCGCACTGACCGTCGTCGAGCTGGTCCGCCTCTACCGGAGCTTCTACCGGTCGCCGAGGGAGACCGACGAGCTGATCGAGTCGGTCGGCCTGGCCGGTTCCCGCCACGTCCGCTTCGACAAGCTCTCCGGGGGTGAGCAGCAGCGACTGTCGATCGCGCTGGCCCTGGCCGGGCGGCCCCGGGTGGTGATCCTGGACGAGCTGACGACCGGGCTCGACCCGGAGGCCCGCCGCCAGATGTGGTCCACGCTGGAGAGCCTGCGCGAGTCGGGCGTGACCGTGCTGCTCGTCAGCCACGCCATGGAGGAGGTCGAGCGGCTCTGCGACCGGGTCGCGCTGCTCGACGCGGGCAAGGTGGTCGCACTCGACTCGCCCGCAGGGCTGGTCCGGCGGGCCGGGTTCGCGCAGCGGGTGCGGTTCCGTGCCGCCGAGCCGGTGCCCGGCGGGCTGCTGGAACGCCTCGACGAGGTCGACCGGGTACGTTCCGACGGCGGCGAGGTCGTCGTGGAGGGCCACGGCGACCTGCTCCAGGCGGTGAGTGTCGCGCTCGTGCGCGCGGGCGTCGTGGCGACCGGGACGCGCGTCGAGCGGGCCACCCTCGACGACGCCTTCCTCGCCCTGACCGGCCGGCCCCTCGACCGCGAGGAGGCCGGCCGATGAAACGCGTCCTCGACGGCGTCCCGGCGACCACCGCCGTGCACCGCCCCGGCCCGCGCTCGTGGGGCGTGCTCCTGGTCAGCGAGCTGAAGATGGTCGCCCGCGACACGGCCGGGCTGATCGTGCCGGTCGTGCTGCCGATGCTCATCCTGGTGATGAACGCCTCCGGCGCCGGCGGCCAGGCCGTCGCGGGCGGCAGGACGGCGCTCGACGTCTACGTGCTGCCGCTGGTGTTCACGATGGTCGTGGCCATGACCGGGATCGTGAACATGCCGAGCTTCCTGGCGTACTACCGCCGTACCGGGATCCTGAGGCGGCTGGCGGTGACGCCCGCCTCGCCCGCGATGGTGCTCGTCGCTCAGGTGGCCGTCGGCGTGCTGCAGACCGCCGTGGGGGTCGCGGCGGCGTGGCTGCTCGCCACGCTGGCGTTCGGCGCCAGGCCCCCGGCGGACGCGGGGGCGGCCCTCGGCGTGCTGGTCCTGACCACGGCGGCGATGTACGCCGTGGGCATGGTCGTCGCCGCGCTGGCGCCCACGCCGAACTCCGCCGTGGCGATCGGCCTCGTCCTGTTCTTCGCCCTGGGCGCGCTGGGCGGGATGTTCGGCGGACAGGACGGCCTTCCCGACGTGCTGGCGACGGCGGGGGAGTGGCTGCCGTTCGGGGCCGCGGCCGAGGCCCTGTCGCTGACCTGGCTCGGGCATCCCGTCGAGCCCGCCCACCTGATCGGCCTCGGCTCGACCGTGCTCGCCTGTGGTGGCGTCGCGGCCGTGTTCTTCCGCTGGGAGTAAGAGGAACGGCGAGCGCCCAGAAGGTCACCCCGGGGTGTGGGCGCGGGCCGGTCGTGTCGCTCCGGGGCGCGGGCGCGGGCCGGTCGTTTCACCCCGAGCCGCGGGCGTGGGCCGTCGGCGGGCCGGGCCGGTCGCCGAGCAGCCCGAGCACGGCCTCCACCGCCGGGGTCGACGTCCGGACCAGCGCGTGCGTGGTGCGGGTGATCTCCACCGAGGAGACCGCCCGCAGCACCACCCCCTCGGGGACGCCCACCACCGTGGCGACCACCTCGGGCACCAGGCTGGCGCCCAGCCCTTCACGGACCATGCGCAGCACGAGCGCGTAGTCGTCGGCCGTGTGCACGATCCTGGGCTGGAACCCCGCCCACGCGCAGGCCCGATGCAACATCTCGTGGTCGGTGGTGCCCTGGGACCCCGCGATCCACTGCTCCTCGCGCAGCGAGCGCAGGTCCACGTCGCCGTCCGCCGCCGGATGGCCCGCAGGGAGGGCGATCAGGATGGGCTCGACGCCCAGGAGCCGCCGCGTGACGCCGGGCGGAGTGTCCTGCGGGATGAGGTTGTAGGTGAAGGCGATCGCGAGGTCGCAGCCGCCGTCGCGGAGCGCTTCGACGGCCTCACGGGCTTCGAGCTCGCACAGGATCACGTGCAGGCCGGGGTGGCGGTCGCGGGCGGCGGCCATCGCGGGCAGCAGCCGTCGAACGGCCGCCGTGGCGAAACAGGCCACCCGGACGGGTCCTCTCGGGGTCGTGGCCGACCGGAGGTCCTGCTCGGCGGCGTCCAAGGCGTTGAGCACGGCGTACGCGTGCCCGACCAGCCGCCGCCCCTCGGCGGTGAGCCGGACCCGGCGCCCCGCCCGTTCGAACAGCGCGACCCCCGCCTCGCGCTCCAGGGTCGCGAGCTGCTGCGAGACGGCGGACGAGGTCATGCCGCAGACCTCGCCCACGGCGGTCATCGTGCCGTGCTCGGCGAACGCGCGCAGCAGCCACAGCCTGGTGGGGTCGAGCATCAAGGAATCCTTATAGATCAGCTCACGATTACTAAGTGGACGTTGCCAATTCGACCACGCCACACTGTGCTGCGGCCACCCGCGGAACTCGAGGTGAGGAGGGGTCGGATGCTGACCGTCGTCGAGGTCCCCCAGTGGCAGGGGTCGTCGTCACCCACGGCGCCCAGACTGGTCGAGGGCGCGTCCAGGCTGGCGGCGATGGTTCCCGGGGCCGCCCGGCACGTCCGGGTGGACGCCGAGGGCACCCTTGCCGAGACCGCCGACCGGGTCAGGCGCGCGCTGCCCGGCGACGGCCTCACCGTCACGGTCGGCGGCGACTGCGGCGTCGAGCTCGAACCGGTCACGGCCGCGCTGCGTCGCCACGGCGACCGGCTGACCGTCGTCTGGTTCGACGCCCACGGCGACCTGAACACTCCCGCCACGTCCCCGTCGGGCGCCTTCCACGGCATGATCCTGCGTACGCTCCAGGGCGAAGGGCCGTCCGACCTGGTACGCTCGCCCGCCCTGAGCCCCGGCCAGATCGCCCTGGCGGGCACCCGTTCGCTCGACCCCGCCGAGGCCGACCACATCCGGCGCGTGGGCATCGGCGGCCTCGCCACCGTGCGCGACGACGCCGTGCTCTACGTCCACATCGACCTCGACGTCCTCGACGGCATCAGGTCGGTCGGCTACCCGGAGCCCGGCGGCCTGTCCCCGAGCGCCCTCACCGAGGCGGTCGCCGCCCTGGCCGCCCGGCACGAGATCGTCGGCTTGGGCATCACCGAGTACGCGCCCTGCGACCCGGGCGACGAGGAAATGCTCAGGAGCCTGGTCCCGGGCCTCGTGTGGCTGTGCGCCGCGTCCCGCCCGTCGCAGATCGAACGACGCGCCGCCCGCGCCTGGCCCGCCCGGCACACCGAGGAACGCGACGGCTGGCTGCTGCGCCACACTCCGGGCGTGAACCGCAGACGTGCCAACTCGGCCCTGCCCATCCTGGACGCGACCCCGTCCATCCAGGCACTGGAGAGCTTCTACGCCGGACGGGCGATGCCCGCGACGGTCCAGGTCACCCCGGCGGAACAGCACGCGGAGCTGGACGCGCTCCTGGAGTCCCACGGCTACGCCAAGAGCGGTGGCACGCTCGTCATGACCGCCGACGTCGACGCCGTGCCGGCCGCGACGGGGGGATCCGGCGGCGTCGAGCGGGTGGCCGACCAGGGCCGCTGGCCCGCCCTGTTCGAGGCGGTGACCGGCCACACCGATGACATGGACGTCATCCGGCGCATCGCGCCCGCAAAGGCACTGCTCGCCAGGACCACCTCCGGCCGAGGCCCGGCAGTCACGCCGAACGTCGCAGGGCCGGGGTCGGCGGTCCCCTGGGATGCCGCAGGGCCGGGGTCGGCGGTCGCCGGGGACGTCGCTGGACTGGGGCTGGTGGTCGCGGAGGACGGCTGGGCGGGGCTGTTCTGCTTGGCCACCCACCCCGGCCACCGGCGGGCGGGCGTGGCGAGCGCGGTGCTGGCCGAGGCCGCCCGGTGGTCGCGAGAGCAGGGGGCCTCCCGCCTCTACCTCCAGGTCGTCGAGGACAACCACGCCGCCCGAGCCCTCTTCGACGGACTGGGCTTCACCAAGTCCCACAGCTACCACTACCGCTCGCGAGCGTGAGGGGCTGACCTGGCCGGGCCTCACTCAGCCAGTGGCGGGACTCCTTCTGGAGGGGTCCCCGTCCCCGAGGGCAGGGACGCAGCGACCAGAGCCCCCGTCCGAGCCCGGCGACTCAGTCCAGTTCTGGGACGACCAGGAGGAACGAGGCCATCCCCATCAGCAGAAAGAACAGCAGGAGCAGGATCATGCCGAGGATCACCAGCACGCGGCGCCGCACCGTCGGCTTGCCGGGCGGGGGCTTGCCGGGCGGGCGGTCGTCGTCGGGCTGATCGGGCGCCATAGGCGGACGCTAACACCGCGCACGCCCACGACCGGGGCAGCCGGGCCGCGCCATGGCCACGATTTCCGCCAAGCGGTGCCGCTCTTTCCCCGACGAGTCCCCGTGGGCCGCCATCCGAAGGGCTGCCACGCCTGCGGAACCGCTAGGCGAGGGTGCCGAAGCTCGGCTTGCCCGCCCATTCGTACGTGAGGTACGCGACGCCGGAGTCCGTGGTGTTCGATCCGGTGAGCTTCAGCCCGGCGGGCGTGGTGCCCTCGGCGAACAGCCGCTTCCCCTGGCCGAGGACGACGGGGAAGACCAGCAGGTGGTACTCGTCGACCAGTTCGGCGCTCTGCAGGGTGCGGAGGAGGTCGCTGCTGCCCTGGACGAGGATCGTGCCCTCGGTGCGCCGCTTGAGCTCGGCGACGGTCTCGGCGGCCTCGCCCGCCAGCACCTCGGTGTTGCGCCACGTGGCGTTCATCGGCGTGCGGGTGGCGACGTACTTCGGCATGCTGTTGATCTTGGCGCCGCCCTCCTCGTCGGGGACGTTGGGCCAGTGCGCGTTGAGGATGTCGTACGACCTGCGGCCCAGCAGCATACCGTCCGCGCGCTCGAACAGCGGCCCCATGATGCGGTCGAACCCCTCGTCCAGATGCGGGGGCACCCAGCCCTCATAGGTGAAGCCGTTGGAGGCGTCCTCGCCCGCACCGCCGGGGGCCTGCATCACGCCGTCCAGGGTCACAAAGGTCCCGACCACCAGTTTGCTCGCCATGTGTCTCTCCTTCGCACGTGGGGCGGCGGGCTCGTCCGCCCGCCGCTCTCATGTGCTCCAGAGTGGCGGAAGCCGTTTACGGAATTCTTCAGGCTTCCCTACGGTCCGGTGGGCCCCGCGTCATAGGGCATTGACGTGCGCTCTGGAGGGCGCCGTTCACGGCCTGAGAGGGCGCCGCGCGCGGACAGTTCGTCGAGCAGTGCCGCGTCGATCGTGTCGTGGAAGTCTCTGGACTGCTGCGGAGTGCCGTGTGCGGCGGTCGCGTAGTCGCAGGAGTGCCAGCGCGGTTCGATGATCTCGGAAGCGAGATATCCCTGCCACACGTCACCGACCTCCAGCCCGGGTTTGCCCACGGTTTCCCAGCAGCTGTACAGGGTGCCGTCCGCGTTGACGACCGTGCCGCGCCGTCCGGCCTTGGGGCTGCAGAAGTCGCACCAGAAACCCGCCCTGGGCGGGCGTACCGAGAATCCCAGCTCCAGCGCGTGCTGATACCACGAGATATGCATCCGGGCGAGCGTGTCATCGAACTCCAGGCGATTGTCATAGCCGATGCCGACGTCGTCGATCAGCGCGATGTCGACACCGGCTTTCGCGGGTTCGATGCGTTCGGCGAGCTGGTCGAGGAGCCGGGGCACGGAGAAACTGTTGCGATGCGACACGTTGACGCGGAACTGCCAGCGCATGTCGACCGACGCCGCCACGGCCGCGACGTTACCCAGGATCTGGTCGAATGTTCCGCCGCCGGTCCTGGTGATCCTGATCCGGTCGTGGGTGGCCTGGTCGCCGTCGAAAGTGATCTGTGTCCCGTTGAGTCCGGCATTCACGAGTCGCTCGGCGATTTCCGGAGTCAGGAGCGTGCCGTTGCTGACCATCGCGGCCGATGTCATGCCGAAAGCCCGCGCCCGGCTCAGCAGCTCTATGCAGGCTTCGCCGCTCAGCAGCGGCTCGCCGCCGAACAGCAGGACTTTCAGCTTGCTCGCCCCGGCATCCCGCATCATTTTCGCGGTGAACTCGAGCGTGGCCGCGATGACCCGGGAGTCGAGCCGGACGAGGGGGATGCGATCGGGGCGGTAGTCGGTCTCGTCCACCGTGCCGACGTTCTGGAAGCAATAGCCGCAGCCCAGATTGCATCCGGTATTGGTCAGCACGGTCAGGCTGTAGGCGTCGGTGGATCGCTCACGGAAGAAACCGCCCTGCTCCAGGGCGGTGCGCGCGTCGTCGACCGCCTGGGGCCGCCCCCGGTCGTCGACGGTCACCGCATCGGCCGGCAGTGCGGCGATCCTGGATCCGTACAGGCACCACCAAGAACTCCGGCCTTTCAACAAACGCATTTCATCGCCTCGCAACGTCGGCAGAATGAGGGCTAATTCCGGCGGGGTGCCGCCGCCTCCCGGCGGCGGCACCCCCGTTCGATCAGACCAGGTCCCAGCACAACGCGAAGCACGCGTCTTCCGACTCCTCGACGTCGAAGATCTGAATCGTCATCGTCACCTCCCTCGTACGGCGCCATCCGCATGGGATTTCGCGCAGACGGACGAACCACCGAAATTCCGGCCCGGAATTTCGGCAATGGGCGCACCGGGAACGCGTTTTCACCATTCGAGGTGACGCCCGCACCTCGTCATGCTCACACAACGGCCACGGTCGGCCCAAGGAAAAAGACGCGGGCATTCACCGGGCATTTTCCGGACATCGGCCGGCCGGCACACCGCCGGTCCCGGAGAGGTCGACCCCCGAGGGGCGGGGTCACGCGGGGAGGCGACCCCGTTCGACGAGGCCGTAGCCGAGCTGGCTGTAGAGCTCCAACTGGTCGTAGTACTCACGGTGGGAGCTGATCCTGCCGTCCGTGACGTGCGCGTTGCACGTCGCGCGGATGGCGATCCGGCGGCCCGTCGCCGCGATCTCCTGTCCGTCGGGCAGGAGGAAGGGGCCCAGGTGGGTGCCGGTGTACGTCCATTCCGTGACGGTGGGGTTGTCGCAGTCGCCCAGCTCGAACCACGCCGTCATGTGGAAGTCGGGAAAGCCCCGCAGGAACTGGTTGTGGAGCCAGGCGATCTGCTCGTGGCCCTCCGCGATGCCCGCCGGTGTGACGTAGACGGCGTCCGGCTGGTAGCAGTCGAGCACTTTCCGCAGGTCGTGATCGTTGACCGCCACGCCGAGCCGGTGTTTGAGATCCCAGTAAACGGACATGCGCATTCCTACATGGGGTGGAGCTTTGTCGGTCTTTCCGGTCACGTTACTCAAGTGCCGGTTGGCCGCCGGTCATGGCGACGTCAGGCGGTGGCAAAGCGCCAGAGGTCGTGCCCCGGCCGGGCCGCCCGATGCGGGGACGGGCCGGGCGCGCTGCCACCTGGGGTGCCGTAGACAATGGATAAGTTTCTTTACAATAATGAGGGCTGACGCACCCCCCAACGCGCGGCACTTCCAGGTTTCCGCGCCGCGCCCGTCACGGTCCGGGCGACGTCCGGGCCACAGAAGGGTTGTCCTCATGACCCGAACACCGTTAGTGCTGGCCGTCTCGCTGCTCCTCGCCGTCCTGGGTGTGTTCGTCACCCAGACCTCGGCCAGCGCCGCCAACCTGCTCGCCAACCCCGGCTTCGAGGCCGGGGGCCTGTCGCCCTGGACCTGCGCGGGCGGCTCGGTCGTCAGCACGCCCGTCCGCTCCGGCGGCGGCGCCCTGGCCGGGGCCGCCACCGGGTCCAGCACCGCCCAGTGCAGCCAGTCCGTCACCGTCCAGCCCGGCGCCGCCTACACGCTGACCGCCTGGGTCCGCGGCGGCTACGTCTACCTCGGCGTGAACGGCGGCGGGTCCACCTGGACCTCGTCGCCGTCGGCGTACGCGCAGCTCACCGTGCCCTTCACGGCCGGGCCGAGCCAGACCACCGCCGTGGTCTACCTGCACGGCTGGTACGGCCAGGGCACCTACTACGCCGACGACGTCAGCTTCGACGGCCCCGGCACCCCGCCCACGTCCACCCCCACCCCGACGGTCACCCCCACGGTCACCCCGACCGTGACTCCCACCGTGACCCCCACCGTGACCCCCACGGTCACTCCCACCGTCACCCCGACCGCCGGGACCTGTCCGCTCAAGCCCAGGCCCACCGGCAAGGTCCTGCAGGGGTACTGGGAGAACTGGGACGGCGCGGCCAACGGCGTCCATCCGCCCTTCGGCTGGACCCCGGTCACCGACCCGCGCATCGCGCAGCACGGCTACAACGTCCTCAACATGGCCTTCCCGGTGATCCGCTCCGACGGCACGGTCCTGTGGGAGGACGGCATGGACAACACCGTCAAGGTCGCCACCCCGGCCGAGATGTGCGCCGCCAAGGCGGCCGGCGCCACGATCCTCATGTCCATCGGCGGCGCCACCGCCGGCATCGACCTGAGCTCCAGCACCGTCGCCGACCGCTTCATCGCCACCATCGTGCCGATACTCAAGCAGTACAACTTCGACGGCATCGACATCGACATCGAGACCGGCCTCACTGGCAGCGGGAACATCAACACGCTGTCCGCCTCGCAGGCGAACCTGATCCGCATCATCGACGGCGTGCTCGCCCAGATGCCGGCGGGCTTCGGCCTCACCATGGCGCCCGAGACGGCGTACGTCACCGGCGGCAGCGTCGTCTACGGCTCGATCTGGGGCGCGTACCTGCCGATCGTCAAGAAGTACGCCGACAACGGCCGCCTCTGGTGGCTGAACATGCAGTACTACAACGGCAGCATGTACGGCTGCTCCGGCGACTCCTACTCCGCCGGCACCGTGCAGGGCTTCGTCGCCCAGACCACCTGCCTGAACAACGGCCTGGTCATCCAGGGCACCACGATCCGAGTGCCCTACGACAAGCAGGTCCCCGGCCTGCCCGCCCAGCCGGGCGCGGGCGGCGGCCACATGTCACCCTCCCTGGTCTCCCAGGCGTGGAGCAGCTTCAACGGCCAGCTCAAGGGCCTGATGACCTGGTCCATCAACTGGGACGGCGCCAGGAACTGGACGTTCGGCGACAACGTCAAGTCTCTCCAGGGCCGCTGACCCAGGAACGCTGACCCAGAACGCTCCGCGCCGGCCCGAGTGCCGGCGCGGAGCCGGTGGCGGTCAGCCCGCGAGACTCCTGCCCGCAGGAGTCTCGCGGGCAGGACGCGCGGCTCAGCAGGGATCCTCCTCCGCCGAGCAGACCTCGTCGCCGTTGCCGCCGAGCGCCAGCCTGAGCAGGTGGTAGAGAAGCTCCCGCTGCTCCTGGTCGAGCGCGTGGAGCACCGCGTCCTCCTCGGCGGCGAGGGCGAGCTCGGCCTCGGCGAGCAGCCGCAGGCCCTCGCCGGTCAGCTCGACGACGTGGCGGCGGCGGTCTTCCGGCGAGCGCTTGCGCTCGATCAGGTCCTTGGCTTCGAGGTCGTTGAGCAGCCCGACGACGTTGGTGCCGTCCATGGACAGCATCGTGGCGAGGGCCTGCTGCGTGCAGGCGCCCCGATCGCGGAGCAGCGTGAGCGTCACCAGGTGGCGGGTGCGCAGATCGAGCGGCGCCAGCGCCGACTCCGCGCGCAGGCGCAGGCGGCGGGCGAGGTGGTCGAGGAGCGCCGCACTGCGGTGCGGCGGCCCGTCTGCGGAGGGCGTCGTGGGCGCGTTGGCAGCGGACGGGGAGGCCATGTCCCAAGTCTATCGACATCCCGAGCCGATCCATGTGGTACAAATGATTTGCGTTAAGTCAATCATTTATAGAGAGGTAGCGACATGGCGCACCTGCTGCACATCGACTCGAGCATCCAAGGCGACACCTCCACCAGCCGCAGGCTCACGGCCCGCGCGGCCGCCGCGTGGCGGGCCGCCCACCCCGGCGGCACGGTCACCTACCGGGACCTCGGCAGCAACCCCCTGCCCCACCTCGACCACCTCGGCGGCCTCGCGCGGAGGGTGCCGGTCGAGCAGCACACGCCCGAGCAGGCGGCCTCGTGGACGCTCACCGAGCGGCTGGTGGAGGAGCTGAAGCGGGCCGACACGGTGCTGCTGGGCCTCCCGCTGTACAACTTCGGGGCGCCCAGCAGCGTCAAGGCGTGGGTCGACCACTTCATGGCGGCCGGGCTGTCGTACGACCCGGTGAAGGGGGAGGGGCTGCTCGGTGGCCGCGAGTTCATCGTGGTGAAGTCCCGGGGCGGCGGCTACGGCCCCGGCACGCCCCGCGAGGGCTGGGACCATGCCGAGGCGTGGCTTCCGCACGCCCTGTCGATGGCCGGTCTGACGCCCCGCTTCATCACCGCCGAGCTGACGCTGGCCAAGGTGACCCCGCAGATGTCCGACCTCATCCCGCTTGCCGAGGAGAGCCTCGCCGCCGCCGAACGCGAGATCGACCTCCTCTGGTCCGCTGCCACGGTGCCCGCGTAGAGCCCTCGGGGCCCCGGTTCCCCCGGGCCACGGGGGAGCCGGGGGAACCGGGCCTGTCAACCGGGCCTGTCAGCGGAGCGGACGAACGCGTCGATATCGCGTCCCACGAGAACCGCGACCGGCTGCCTACGGCTGGGCGGACCCCGCGATCCCCGTCAGGTCCCGCCCCTGGGCCTGCGCGGGCGGGCGGGTCCCGAGCAGCGCCGCGATGGTCGGCGCGACGTCGATCAGCCGGGGACGGCGCAGGCGGAGCCCGGGACGGATCCCCGCGCCGGACAGCAGCAGGGGCACCTTCATCTCGCTCAGGCTGCCGTGCGCCCCCCGCCACTGCCCGGTCGGCGGCTCGGGGAGCGCGAACCCCCACGGCGGACGCGCCTCGGCCACCAGGTCGCCGAGCTTGTCCCCGGCGCGCAGGGCCCGCAGCGCGCGATCGTCGAGCACCCGGCTGATCTGCGGCAACCGGCGCAGCGCGGCCTCGATCCGGCCCCGGGCCCGCGGCTCGGCGGCGGTGCCGCGCAGCGTGACGTGGCCCACCCGCACCGCGTTGGGGACGATGACGACCTCGGTGCCGGGGGCCGGGGCGCTGCCCGACGGGACGATCTCGACGCTGTGGCCGAGCGCCGTGACGGCCTCGACGACCTGCGGGAGCAGGGAACGGTTCCAGGCCGTCATGCCGTGGTCGCCGGTGAGCAGGAACGCCGTGTCCTGGTGGATGCCGACGTCCTTGGTGGCCTGCACCAGCCGGCCGAGCTGCCGGTCGTGCTCGGCGAGCACCGGGGCGATGTTCGGGCTGTCCGGTCCTTCGTCGTGGCCCACGGCGTCGAGGTCGGAGCTGTAGACGGCGAGCAGGTCGGGGATCTTCGGGACGGTCACCTGCTGGCCGTTCGAGTTCACCGGGCGCAGGTTGAGGATGTCGATCGCCGCGTCGACCCGCGGTCCGAAGGCGCCGCCCGGCTGGACGTACAGGTGCTCCGGGTCGCCGTAGCGGACGCCGTGGTCCTGGATCATGTACCACTGCACGGAGGCGACCGTGCGGCCCTCGGCCGCCAGGGACTCCGCGATGGTCTCGGCCGCCAGGAGCCGGCTCTGGCCCTGCGCCCTGCCGCTCATCGGGTCGTACACGTACGCGACGTTGCCGTGCACCTCCGGGTAGGCGCCCGTGCTCATGGACGCGCGGCAGGGGTTCGAGACCGTGTGGAACGTCGCCTCGGCGACGGCGAGGACGCCGCGGGCGGCCAGCGCGTCGAGGTTCGGGGTCGGCACCCGGCCGAGGTAGCCGGGGTCGAAGCCGTCCCAGTCCACCACGATGACGTGCTTGGCCCCGCGCCGCCCGCCTGTCTGCCCGCCTGTCCGTGCGTCGGCCCGCCCTGTGGGAGCGAGGCCCCCGACTCCGGCCGCCGCGAGGCCGCCGAGCACGGTACGTCGTGAAATCGACATCGACCATCACCGCTTTCGTGCCGTCACCGTGACGGCCGCCGCCAACGTTGGACCGCCAACGTAGAAGATCACAGGCAACGATCACAGCCGCGTCCGGGTGACGGCCCCGTGAACGCCGGGCCGATCACGGCCGTCGCGGAGTTTCCGTGATCGGCACCGCGGCCAGGATCGCGGCCACGCGCTCGGCCACCGGTCCGGCGGGCACGTCGACCAGCTCGAAGCCGAACGCGCGGTAGGTCCGCTCGTGGAGGCGTTCGAACTCGAGGGAGTCGGCGAAGCTGATCCGGCGCGCGTCGGTCGGCTCGCAGAAGCCGAGATTGCGGACGAAGAACACGCGCCGGTCGTAGACCCGCTCCCGGACGATCCGGTCGATCTCCTCGGACAGGGACGCCGGGACCGGATGACCGACGAACGTGCTCAGGGCGTGCGTGCAGATGGGCGAGCGGTCGAAGAACCGTACGGGCGCCGGGCCCGCCTCCGTCTGCCGCAGCCGTTGCAGGGCCACGACCTTGCCGACGAACGACGGACGCGCCCAGGGCTCGGCGTCGCCGCGGGCCTGTTCGTCGGCGATGACCGCCGTGGCCGCCTCTTCGACGGTGGCGTACCCGAGGTCCGCCAGGCGGTGCAGGATCGTGGTCTTGCCGGCGCCGGGGGTGCCGGTGAGGATGTAGCGCTTCATCGCTGGTACGGGTGCCTTTCTGGTCATGGGCATGGGCGAGCTTCCGCCGGTCGGGGCGGGACGGCGGGCACGGGGTTCAGCGCGCCGGAGGGCCTTCGCCACGCTCCGGCAAGAGGGTTGAAAGCGACGCCGGAACCCGGCAAGCGCCTTGAAATCGACCGCCGGTTTCCGGCAAGTCACTTGAAATCGGTGCACCGCACAGTAGGGCCAGCCCACCTGAAAGGACGGCCCCCGATGCCGATCTCCCGTACTCTATCCGGCCTGGCCATCGCCGCCACCGCCGCCCTCGCGACCGTCGCGGCCCTCACCCCCGCCGCCCAGGCCGCCGACTCGGCGACCAGCACGTGGGGCCCCTACTACGCCCCCGGCAAGGCGGCCAGGGCCACCGGCACCCTGACGGCCACGGGTGAGGACCACGAGGTGCTGCCGACCGCCGACGTCGTACGGATCTCCGGCAAGGTGTACGACAACACCCGCGGCCCCGCGTGCGGGTGGGCCGTGTTCCGCATCACGTACCGGTCGGGGAACAACCTGCCGTTCAGGGAGCGCTGGGTCCGCGACTGCTCGTACCGCACCGCGCAGGACTTCTCGTTCAAGTACCACGACGTCTACCAGGTCGAGCTGAAGGTCTGCACCGAGCGCAAGGCCGCCAAGCCGTCACTCAACTGCCTGTACGCGGGCACCTGGAAGACCCTCTACCTGTCGAAGTAGGAACACCGCCCACGACGCCCCCGGGAGCCGCGCCCCCCCGGCGGCGTCACCCCGCGGGCAACCGGCCGAGGACGTGCTCGGCGAACCGCACGATGGCCAGCCTGCGCTCGTGGAGCGTCGCCGTCTCCCAGATGCGCCGCTCCAGCAGCGCGCCACCCTCGTCCAGGCCGAGGCGCCGGACCCACCGGCGCAGGTGCTTAGGGAAGGGCAGATAGTGCCCCTCGGCCGCGAACCAGGCGACGTGGAGCTGCCGGACCAGGCGGGCGGCGAGATCGTGGAAGAGCCACCCGTCGTCGTCGCGGGCGCAGGCGAGCAGGGCGTCCGCGTACGCGGGGAGCTGCCGTTCCAGCGCGGCCCCGGCCTTGGCGGCCAGTCGCGGGGCGGGCGTGCGCATCGACCGCCGGATCGCCTCGCCCGTCCCCCGGTCGTCCGCCAGCAGGGTGCCGTGGACGAAGCCCGCCACGGCGTGCAGCGGCTGGGGCCACTCCGGCTCCTGCCAGCCGTCTCCGGCGGCGACCAGCGCGCACCAGGAGTCGAACCGGGCCCGCGGACAATGGGCGACATCGACCTCCCACCCGGAGACGCGGAGCTTGTCCAGCCCGTACGCGGCCTCGTGGAACTGGGTGGGCTCGCAGCCCGGGTCGCTCAGCCGCCCGGCCGGTCGCCGGGCCGGGGGCGGCGGCTCGTCGGCACCCCAGACGATCACGATGTCGAGGTCCGAGTCGTTGGTGAACCCGCTGAACACCGAGCCCTGGCCGTAGGCGAAGTCGAGCGCGCCGCATTCCGCGTACGCCGCGACCACCTCGCGCGCCACCCGCTCGGCCACTGACTCCCGCACGGGGAACATCCAAACACGGACACGTAGGGACGCGGACCCGCGCAGGGCCGGGCCTCAGAGGACGCGTTCCGCCCGCAGCCCTTGTCTCAGTTCCTCAGTTCGTGGTGGGGCAGCCGCCCGGCCCGACCCAGCCGTCACACCAGTTCGCCTTCGGCCCCCAGACCTGCCCGACCGAGGAGAGGTTGGTCCCGGCGGTCATGTCCTGCAAGGAGTAGGACAGGAGGTAGATCACGTTGCCGATCTTCATTTCGTAGCCTCCGCCGAGGATAGGTCCCCAGAACATCCAGCGCTCGTTGTGACCGGAACTCGAGGGCTTGCTGGCGTCGTAGTTGTGGTCGGCGGTGAATATCCACAGACGTCGCTGCTGGTAGTTGATGACCTGGAACTGCATCGTGACCGCGCACTTGGGGCCGACGACATAGGCGCGGGTGTCGAGGAACATGCCGCCGATGGGGCCACTGCCCGGCCGGACGGCCTTCGTGGACCAGTAGCCCTGCATTCTGCACCTGCCGTGGCGGACGTCGACCAACTGCTTCGGGTACCTCACCGTGACCCACTCGTTCCCGGCCGCCTTCCCCGTTCGGGCGTCGCCGGCGCCGGTCGAGGCGTCGGCCGCCTTGACCGGCGCCTGCCCGCCCGGTGCGAGGGTGGTGGCGGTCAGCAGGGTCCAGGCCTGTTCCGGGCCGCCGTTGGCCGTCCACTGGATCACCTTGGCGCCGTCGGCGGTGCTGGCGCCGGACACGGACAGGATCAGGGCGCTCTTGACGTTCCTGATGCTCGTCTCGGTGCTGTGGGGGTCGGCCAGCAGGATCCACTGCTGCTCGCTGCCGGACCCGCAGGGCCACTGGATGGCCTGCGCGCCCTTGGCGGTGTTGCCGCCGCCGATCGCCAGGCACTTGCCGCTGTGGGTGTTCTTGAGCTGCCGGCCGTCGGCCCCTGACCAGCTCCACCGCTGTTCCGGGCCGCTGCCGCAGGTCCGCTGTACGGCGGGGGCCGCGTTGGCGGTGCCGGCCCCGTCGATCGCCAGGCATTTGCCGCTCTTGAGGTTGCGGATCTGATAGCTCGGCGGTGGCGGGTCGAGCGGCAGGTCACCGCCGCCGCACGCCTCCGGCGCCAGAGGGGTGAAACCGTGCGTCTTGATGATCGCGGTGTTCTGGCAGATCAGCGAGTCGGGGCCGGTGAACACCTCCCGCCACGGGCTGGTCCGCTGCTTCGCCATGGGGATCACGTTGTACAGCCGGTGCACCAGCGGCCGGCCGTAGTTCGGGTTGAGCGCGAACGGCCGCGCCACCACTCCGCCGCCCTGCGGGACCGAGCCCAGCCGGCGTCCGGCGCGCTTGTCCGGGATCGGCGAGCCGCCGCTGTGTCCGGCCGCCTGACGGAGGTACTCGGCGATGGAGTAGGGAATGATCTCGGTGTCCTGCAGCCCGGTGCCGTCGTTGGCCGCGATCGGCGAACCGTCGCTCCTCGTGTCGCGGATGCACGGGTAGCGGCCCTCGGCGATCTCGGCCTCGGTGATGTGCATCGTCCGCAACCACGCCGACCGCACCGGACCCGCCGCCGGCAGCAGCGGCGTGATGCCGAACGACGTGTTCCTGCACTGGTAGAGGTCCAGCAGTTCGGCGAGGGTGAGCTGGATCGGCATCTCGTCCAGGACGGCGTAGCCGACGCCTTCGGGGAAGTCCTCGGTGTTGGGCACCACGGGGCCCCGCCCGTCCGACTCCGGCGCCGCCTGGATGTCGCCGATCCGGATGCCGGCCCATCCGCCCGCCACGTACTTCGCGATCGAGATCGGCAGGATGGCGTACGGGTCCGCCAGCACCGGCGTGAAGTAGTTCTCGCGGATGGGCTGCCCCTCACTGGTGTCCTTGACACAGGGGTACTTCCCGGCGCTGACGTCCGACTCGGGGATGTTGAGTGCCGTCAGCCATTCGCTGCGCAACTGCGACCCCGCCGCGGGCAGCAGGGGATGGAACAGCGGTGAGACGTCGGCACAGGTGTAGATGAGGCGCAGGAACTCCAGGCTCGGCGGGCGCATGGGGTTGGCCAGGTTCGTCGCGTACGTGATCCCGTCCAGCGCGTACGGCCGGTAGGTCACGTTGTGGGCGGGGGAGATCGACTGCCTGTCCGGCTCGCCTGCCAGCCGGGCGAAGTCCAGGCATCCGTCCTCGGCCGCGATCGAATACTGCAGGGCGCTCTGGCCGGAGGCGTCGCCCCCCGGGCGGTTCAGCGTGCAGTCCGGATGCGTCGCCGGATCCTTGGTCGTGATCCTGCCCGGCAACAGCGGACGGGCCGCGTCGTAGGAGGCCAGCACCTTCTGCCCGTTCACCGTCACCACGTTCGACAACGCGTTCATCAGTTCCTGCGTCGTCGTGGAGCCGACACCGGCCAGCGCCCGGTACTGAGGGGTTCCGGACGGCTCCGCCTGCGCGGGCCGGTCGGGGAAGCCCGTCAGCAGGCCCACGAGCATCGCCACCCCCAGCGATGCGGCCAAGAATCTGAACCGGCCGATCCTTCCCCGTTTGAGCAATAAGCCGTACACACGCGTCCCTTTCTCAGGTCTCCTCTGAACCCTCGGCTGGGCCTGCGGCAAGGTCAGCAGGCGCGGGCAGCCGGGCAGAGGTTTCGCACACGAGGATGTTCACGTTGATTGAGGAAGCCAGATGACCGCAATGGGCTGGTCGGCGGCTGTAGATCAGGAAAACTGTGGTCGGACACGCCGCAAAGAGCCGACAACGGAGAGCCCAACAAGATCCTCACCGGGAACGTGCCCGGCGCCTGGGCCCCTCATGGTGCGGTGAACAGCCCGCGGCAGGGCACGTACGGCAACAGGGGTCACGACCGCCCGGCCCGGACGCGCGGTGTCGTGGCCCGGGCCAGGCAGGCCACTGCGAGCGTGCAGGCCAGCGCGCGGGCCACATTGGCGGGCACCCACACCCCTTCGAACTCGCCGCGGACCTTGGCCAGGTCGGCGATGCGGGCGGGATCGCCGGCCCGCGCCAGTTCCTCGTTGAGCGGGACGTTGACGCCCATCGTGATGGCGAGGGCCACGATGTAGAGCGCCAATGCGGCCAGGATCCACCGGGCGGCGGCCCGCGCCCCGAGGCGGTGGCGGGCGATCGCCGCCGCCCCGGTGAAGACGAAGGCGCCGAAGAAGGTCACGAAGAAGACCGGATTCTCGATTGTCCTGTTGATCTTCTGCATGACCAGCACGAAGGTCCTGTCGTCCGCGCCGGCGAGCGCGGGCATGACCGCGACCGCGAAAGCGTAGAACAGGCCGGCCATGAGCCCCATGGTGATCATGGCGAGCCAGAGGGCCGGTGCGGACCACCAGGGGGTCGGACGTTTCGGTACGACTGGGGAGAGGGCTTCGCGGGTGATGTGCATGGTCATCTTCTTTTCTGGTGCCAGGCCGGCTCGGGCCTGGAATCGTTCGACGACCTCAGTCAAGCCGTCCCGGCCGGAATGAACCATGGCCGACAGGCTCAGGCGCATACGCGTTCGTCCACGCGACCGGTGCCAGGCCGGTCGGCCGCCCCGTCAGGAAGGCGCGCTGGTCAGGAGGGCTTCCCGGGAGGGCGTACGTTGAGGCGGTCGGGGCCGGGCAGCCGCGCGGGGGCGTCGTCCGGGGTGTAGACCTCCAGGCAGGACAGGTACCCGCCGCGGACGAAGAGCAGCACCCCGTCGCTCGTGCCGCGGATGTCGGCCGACAGCGGATCGCCGTCCGGCACGGGGGCCGCGGCGGGATCGCCCGCCACCCTGAGGTCGATGGTGTCGCACCCGCAGGCGCAGCCGCCGGTGACCAGGACCGAGGGCACCTGGGCCCGCAGTTCGGCGCTGCCGGGGAAGTCCGGCCCGAGCATCGCGAGCAGGATCGCCTCTTCTTCGGGCGTCAGGCGACGCTCTCCTGCTGCCATGCCGCCAATGCTAATCGGGCACTGACCGAGGAACGCCGCCCGGCCGCCACACCGGTGCCCGGTGCCGGTGGCGTCCCCGGCGTACGAATGCGCTCGGGATGGCGCGAGGCGTATTGTCGTGCTCTTTCCGCTGTCACTTGCCGGGCTTTTGCCGGGAATCATCCTGAGACAGTGAATATCGGCGAATTTGTGCCCAGAACAGCCACAAAGCGATGTCATGAAATATGGGCATTAGTCCGATAATTCGTGACCATCCGCCATACCACGGTTGGTTACGATGAGGGGATTGGTGGAGTGATCTTGTGAGGGAAAGGAATCCATGACTTCCGACCCGGGCACGCAGGTCCCCGACAGCCAGGCCCTCCTCAGCCGCGTCGACACCGGCGTCCCGCACCCGGCCCGGGTGTGGAACCACTGGCTCGGCGGCAAGGACAACTACGCCGCCGACCGCGAGGTGGGCGATCAGATCCTGATGGTGGCGCCCGAGTTGGCCGTCATCGCCCGCGCCGAACGGCAGTTCCTGGGCCGGGTCGTCCGCATGGCGGTCGACGCGGGCATTCGCCAGTTCCTGGACATCGGCACCGGTGTCCCCACCGCCGACAACACCCACGAGGTCGCCCAGCGCGCCGCGCCGGAATCCGCGATCGTCTACGTCGACAACGATCCGATCGTGCTGGCCCACGCGCGGGCCCTGCTGCGCGGCACGAAGGCGGGGACGACCGCCTACCTGGACGCCGACCTGCGCGACCCCGAGACCATCCTGCGCGACGCCCGCGCGACGCTGGCCTTCGACCGGCCCGTCTGCCTGCTGCTGCTCGGCATCCTGGAGTTCGTCCCCGGCCTGGACCACGCGTACGAGATCGTGCGTACGCTCACCGGCGCCCTGCCCTCCGGCAGCCTGCTCGCCATCGCCAGCAGCGTCAGGAGCCCCGCCATGGACGAGGCGGCCACCCTGTGGAACGGCGGCGGCGGCACCACCATCACGCTGCGCAGCCCGAAGGAGCTGGAGGGCTTCCTGGAGGGCATGGAGGTGCTGGAGCCGGGGGTGGTGTCGCTGCCCGGGTGGCGGCCGGAGCCGGGCACGCAGTACACCGACCGCGAGGTCTCGCAGTATGGAGGCGTGGCCCGCAAGCCCTGACCGCCGTCCCGAGCCTGGGCACCGACCCTGCGCGCATCCCCGCCCCGCTGCTCGCGCGGGGACGCGCCCTCACGTACGGCCCGCGCCGCCACCCGTCGGGGACGGGACCGCCTCCTCCGGCCTCGGCACCATCGCCGAGAACTGGTCGTAGAAGTCCACCCTGAGCAGGTAGGCCCGCCGCTCCACCGCGCGGAACCCCTCGGTGTCGCCGTCGCGCGCCAGCAACTCGCTCAGGCGTACCCCCAGCCGGTCGGAGTGGCTGGCCGACAGCCGCGAGGTGGTCGCCAGCGGATGGGCCTTGGCGTCGTGGATGAGGTGCGGGTAGTAGAAGCAGGAGTGGTTCTTGCCGTCGCGTGTCAGCAGCGGTTCCATCCGGGGCCAGAACCGCTCGTACTCCACCGAGACCAGGATCTCGCCCCAGAAGCGCAGGATCGTCAGCAGGCGCAGATCCGCGTGCTCGGCCCGCCCGGCTTCGGCGATCAGGTCAAGCGTGCCGGTGATGGCGGCCGTCGTCGCCGGGGTCGGCCGGGTGTTGACGAGGGCCTGCCGGGGGACGCCGAGCCGGAGCAGGTCCTCCTTCATGTCCTCGCGATGCGACCGGGTGCGCCCGTGGCTGCCCGGATATTCCTCGCGCAGGATCGTACGGGCGATGCGCAGCCCGCTCTCGTCGGTCAGCAGATCGATCGCCAGGTCGTAGGCCGGAGTGAAGGCCAGCGACAGGAACCGCCGTTGCAGCAGCAGCGCGGCGAAGTCCGCGTCGGGCAGCCGGGGCACCCCGGCGAGCACCGGGTGCCGCTTGAACGCCTCGATGAGGCCGTCCTCGAAGTCGTCGAGCTCTTGCATGGGACCGTCCTTTCAGGCCCGGAGCCGCCGGGGTCGTCGTTCAGAGGCAGATGCTGTTGACCGACACCTGCCAGTCGCGCAGGTCCACGGGCCGGCTGATCTCCCAGATCTTGTCCAGCTCGTGGCGTACGTCGCGGCCCACCACGGTGCCCGAGCCCGACACCTCGATCTGGCTCGACTTGATGGCGAGCTTGCCGTGCAGGAAGGAGCTCACCAGGTAGTGCTCGTCCACCTGGTGGACGGCGATCGACGGCAGCGAGTTGTAGACGTGGACCTCCAGCAGGCCCGCGTGCTCGCCGAGCCGCGCGTGCATGGCGGAGAAGGCGGCCAGGCAGGACTCCACGCTCTCGCGGACGTTCGCCTCGGCGGAGGGCTCGCGGTGCTTGCCCAGGGCCTCGTCACGCAGCAGCGCGACCGGTGAGGCCGGGTGCAGCAGCAGCACCCGCACCCTGACCCGCCTGCGCAGGATCGCCTCCTCCAGCCGCTTCTGGAAGTCCTCCAGGTTGGGGATCCAGGTCTGCAGGATCGCCACTTCCCGGTGCGCCGAGTCGAGCAGCCTGGCGAACACCTCACCGGGGAAGCCGGGATGCACGCGGGCGACGCCTCCGTAGTGGCCGTTGAGGCGGTCGCGGACGATCGCGTCCGTGTCGAGCCGCCGCACCACGTCGTGGATCTGGTCGACCACCCGCAGGCGGCCGAGCTCCAGCAGCAGGTAGACGACCACCGTGCTCAGGATGAGCAGGGTGATCTTGGGTAGTGCGCCGCCCAGGGACACGCTGTCGAGCAACCCCAGGAGACCGGCCAGCGAGATGGCGATGCCCGCGCCCGCCATCACCCACTGCACCGCTCGCTCGGCGATCCGGCTCACGCTCATGAAAGTGCTCCCGTCACACGACGACGTTGGCGCGTTCTCGGGTTCGGTGGTGAACGTGCCTCCATCCTGGCGCATCGATCGCGACCGTGCGCGGCTGTTTCATGACCTGGAGTACCGGGGAGTTCGTCGCGTCAGCGGGCTGCCCGCAGGGAGGAGGGCCGATACGCTTTCCCCCGGCGATCACGAACGGTGACGGCGCGGCACCGGGCACGGCATCGGACACGGAGGACAGCGGTGAAGAGGCTGATGGCCCGGCTCTGGCTCGGCATCCGAGGGTCGGTGCAGTGGCGGCTGCTCTACTTGACGCAGGCCAAGTTCATGGTCGGCGTGACCGGCATCGTCCGCGACCGCGAGGGGAACGTGCTGCTGCTGCGGCACCGCTTCTGGCCTCCCGGCCGGCAGTGGGGCCTGCCGAGCGGGGGCGCGAAGCGGGGTGAGACCTTCGAGCAGACGGTCGTCCGCGAGGTCAGGGAGGAGACCGGGCTGGAGGTGCGGGTGGAGGAGCTGGTACGGCTCGGGAGCGGCTTCCGGCTCAGGATAGAGGTCGCCTACGCGGCCGCGTACGCGGGCGGCGGCACGCTGCGGCTGAACCCCATGGAGATCCTCGACGCCCGCTGGTGCGCCCCGGACGACCTCCCGGAGGAGCTGCTGGAGCCGCACCGGCTCCTGATCGAGTCGTCGTCGCCCCGGCAGCCGGGCGCGTCCTCGCTCAGGTGAGCGGGGCCGCCGTGGCGGAGTGGCCCGCGCCGAGGTGCGCGGTGTCGTTGTAGCCGCGCAGGATCCACCGCTTGTCCGTCAGCACCAGGCGCGACACCGACCCGTTGTCGGCGCCGAGGAACGCGAACGGCCGCGAACCCGTGGCCGCCGCCAGCGCCTCCGCGATCACGCCGCCGTGCGTCACCACCACGATCCGCTGGTCGGGGTGGGCGGCGCCCAGCTTGCCCAGCGCCTCGCGCACCCGGTCGGAGAAGGCCGCCGCGGGCTCCGCGCCGGGGATCACGTCCCAGCGCTCCTCGTCGGACATCCGCCGCGCGATCGGGTGCCCCTCCGCGACCATGCGCCGGAACAGGCCGCCCTCCCAGTCGCCGAGATAGACCTCACGCAGCGCGGGCTCCACCACGGGCGTCAGGCCGAGCCGGGCGGCGAGCGGCGCGGCGGTCTGGGACGTACGCCGCAGCGTGCTCACGTAGATGGCGTCGACGCGCTCGGCGCCGAGCCGCAGGGCCACCCGCTCGGCCTGCTCGCGGCCCTCGGGCGCGAGACCGGGATCGTCCTGGCCGTCGACCCGCGGGATCGGCCGGTCGGGGCGGACGGGCTCGGACTCGCCGTGCCGTACCAGCAGAATCTCGGCCGCCCCCGGTGGCGTGCGGAAGCGGCTCTGGCGGTACTCGACCGGCTGCTCACTCTCGGATCCCACAATCACCGAACATTACTCGCTTTGCGGCCCGCGGCGAATGCCCGAACACGCGGCGCGTGATCCCTGTGAGCGGAAAGTCCTGGCGGGAGCCCGGCCCATCGCCGCCTTCGGGCGGCCGGGCGCCCCGGCTGCTTCCCCGCAGCCGGGGCGCTTTGGCGGGGTGGGCAATCAATCCCCAGTTCCCTCATACCCAGAACAATCGAAATATATACATATGTCCGATTTGTGCTTGCAGGTAAGGGCTGCGCAGGGACTCAAGGGGCCCGCCGGTCCCGGCCGTCGCCCGAGGGTGCCGCCCGCCGGTACGTCCAGGCGCCGCCCGCCACCAGCCCTTCGACGAGGCCGTGATCCGGCGACAGCGCGCAGGCCGGGTCGGTACGGCTCGCGTCGCCGGTCAGCGCGTACGCCTGGCACCGGCAGCCGCCGAAGTCCAGCTCCCTGCGCGGGCAGCTCGCGCACGGCTCGCGCATCCACCCGGTGCCCCGGTAGGCGTTGAAGGCGGGGGAGCGCTCCCAGATCCAGCCGAGCCGGCGATCGCGGGCATTGGGCAGCTCCAACGGCAGGTCGTACGCCGCCGGGCAGGGCAGCACGCGCCCGTCGGGCGCGACGGTGATCGAGATCGCGCCCCAGCCGCCCATGCAGGGCTTGGGCACGCCGTCGAAGTAGTCGGGGACCACCCAGATCAGCTCGACCTCCGTCTTCTCCCGGTACTCCCGCACGACGGCCTCGGCGCGGGCGAGCTGCTCCCTGGTGGGCAGCAACGCCGACCTGTTGCGCAACCCCCAGCCATAGAACTGGGTGTTGGCCAGCTCGATGCGCTCGACGCCCCACGCCAGCCCCAGTTCGATGATCTCGGCGATGGCGTCGAGATTGGCCCGGTGCAGCACCACGTTGAGCCCGAGCGGCAGCCCGCTCGCGATCACCGCCGCCGCGGCCCGCTCCTTCCGCTCGAACGACGCGACCCCCGCGATCCGGTCCGACTCCCCGGCCGTGGCCGACTGGACCGACAGTTGCACGCTGCGTACCCCGGCCGCGGCCAGCTCGTCCACCCTGCGCTCGGTCAGGCCGACGCCGCTGGTGACGAGCTGGGTGTAGACGCCCGCGCGGTCGGCCGCCGCCACGATCTCCGCCAGGTCCCGCCGCAGCAGCGGCTCGCCACCCGACAGATGGCAGTGCACGACGCCCAGCGCCGCCGCCTCCTGGAGGATGCGCCGCCACTCGGCCGTGGTCAGCTCGCTCGACCTGGCCGCCAGCTCGGTCGGGTTCGAGCAGTACGGGCAGCGCAGCGGGCACGCGTGCGTCAGCTCGGCGAGCATGGCCCAGGGAGCGCCCGCCGCCCTCGCGCCGGTCACCTGAGCCACCCCTCGGCGCGGATCCGTTCGAGGAAGTCCACGACGTCGGGCTCGGCGCCCTCGGGCAGCTCGGCGACGATGTCGGCCACGGTCCGCGCGCCGTCGCACAGGGCGACGATGGCCGCCGCCTCGTCGTTCAGCACGACGATCCGCTCGGGCACGATGAGCAGGTCGGCTCCGCGTACGGGGTCGTGGCGGAGCATGGCCGAGCGCGTCAGCGCCGGGCGCCAGGCCGTCGCCTCGCTCACCGGTACGCCCCGTCCACCGCGTCGAGCAGGGCCCACAGCAGGTCGCACTTGTAGGTGAGCGCCGCGACGGCCCTGTCCCGGTCGGCCCTGGTCGTGGCCCAGCCGAGCACCAGGGCCAGGGCCTCGCCGCTGTCCTGGCGGCCCTGGCCGACGCGCACCTGGAAGTACCGCAGGCCCTCCGGGGCTATCCACGGGTAGTGCCGTTCGAACGCGGCGATGCGCGTCCGCATGAGGTCCGGCGCGAACAGCTCGGTCAGCGACGCCGCGACGGCCTCCAGCGCGGAGCCGTTGCGGCACAGGTTCACGTAGCCGTCGACGGCCAGCCGCACGCCGGGGAGCACGCCCTCGCCCGACAGCAGCAGCGACCGCTCCAGACCGGCCGCCTCGCCCAGGCGCAGCCACCGCTCGATGCCGCCCTCGCCGTCGGTGGTGCCGTCGTGGTCCTGGATCCGGCGCAACCACGTCCTGCGCAGCTCGGGCGTGGCCAGCTTGGCCAGGATGAGCGCGTCCTTGACCGGGATGTGGCGCTGGTAGTGGAAGCGGTTGAGTATCCAGCCGCGCAGCTCGTCACGGGTCAGCTCGCCCGCGTGCATGCGCTGGTTGAAGGGGTGCAGGTGGTGGTAGCGCTTCTCCGGTACGGCACGCAGCTCGGCCTCGAAACCGTTCACAGGTCGATCACCATCCCGTCGGCGGCCACCTCGATCCCCAGCTCGGCGAGCGCCTTGTGCTGCTCGGCCGCCGGGTCCACGAGGGGGTTGGTGTTGTTGAGGTGGGTGTAGAGCCGGCGGCCGGGCAGGCGGGAGAGCCGTTCCATGGTCGCCTCGATCGGCAGGTGGCCCATCTGGGTGGCGGTCCTGGTGGAGATCCCGGTGCGGCGCGGCTCCTCGTCGTCCCAGAACGTGCCGTCGACGATCACGCACGCGGCCCGCAGGAACGCCTCGTCCAGCTCGTCCGGCCACACTCCCATGGCGGGCGCGTACACCAGCGGGCCCAGGCGCAGCGCGGACACCCAGCCAGGGGCCTCGGGGGAGCCGGCGGCGTACCGGGGGCGCTTGCCGGAGACCGGGATCGTGTCGGCGTCGGCCCAGCTCAGCTTCACGTAGCCGTGCAGGAGGTCGGCGAAGGGGCGCAGCGCCTGCCGTACGACCGGGGTGGAGCGCACCTCCAGCGCCGCGGCCTCCCTGAGCCTGAGCAGGCCGATCGTGTGGTCGAGCTCGGCGTCGGTGAGGATCACGCCCTTGAGCGGCGACTCGCGGGGGCCCGGTCCAGGGCGTAGGAACGCGCACGACTCGATCTGGTCGGCGATGTCGGGTGTGGCGTTGACGACGTACGCGCCGTCGGCGAGCTGGACGGCCAGGCTGGCGTGACGCCGTCGGCGGCCCGGATGGGCGCGTGCCCCGGAGCAGCCGGGGCACGCGCAGTTCCACTGGGGCACGCCACCACCGGCCGCGGTGCCGAGCACCTGCAGACGCATGGCGCCGCCCGGTTACCTGGTGGCCAGGAAGTACGCGGACATCTCCATGGAGGCCTCGACGACCTGGTAGTCGGGCTTGTGCCAGGTCGTCTCCTCGCCGCGGCCCTTGACCTTCCGCTCGTGGATCCTGCGAGGCTGCGTCTTTCCCTGATCCTTCGGCTGGGACATGAGCACCTGCCTTCCGTTCGGGGTATTACCACCGATATGACCGTGAGGTGAGTCCATAGTCAATGCCCGAGGTCGGAGCTATGGTGCGGCTTTTCCGTAAATTTCGACCTTTGGGGTGCTTGGTGGCGCCCTTCATCCGATGTCTGCCCGAAGCCGCCGCCAATCCGCAGGTTCAGGTCGGGTCGAGCCCGGCGAGCTGAGCCCTGCTGGTCACGTTGAGCTTGGGAAAGGCCCGATAGAGGTGGTAGCCGACGGTCTTAGGGCTGAGGAAGAGCTGCGTGCCGATCTCCCTGTTCGTACGCCCGGCCGCGGCCAGGCGCACGATCTGCAGCTCCTGCGGCGACAGGGCCGACAGGGCGTCGGTGTCGGCGAGGGAGAGACTGGTGTCGCCGGCGGCGCGCAACTCGCTTCTGGCGCGTTCCGCCCACGGGCGGGCGTCGAGGCGCTGGAAGGTTTCGAGCGCGGCACGCAGATGGACGCGGGCGGCCTTCTTGCTCCGTTCCCTGCGCAGGCGCTCGCCGTAGACCAGCGCGGTACGTGCCGACTCCCAGGGGCGACCCCCGCCGGCGTGCAGCCGTACGGCCGCGCGGAAGAGCTCGTCCGCACGTTCACGGTCGGGTTCGAGCAGGGCCTGGCAGCGTCGCAGGACGGCCTGGGCCCAGGGCAGGCCGGAGGCTTGGGCCCAGGTCTCGTAGCGGCGCAGCGGCCCGTCGGCGGGCAGCCCCAGGCGGGCGGCGGCTTTGTGCCGGTGGGGTCGTACCCAAGGGCATAGACCTGTCGGTCCACGGCCGCGAGCAGTTCGACGCCGTTGCCGCAGAACTCGATGCCAGGCCACGAAAGACGCTCGGCTGGGAAACCCCAGCCGAGCGTCTGGCAGTGCTCCTCACGGCGCACACGTGATCACCGGATTCCGAAGCCCCGCTTGGCCTTTGCTGGAGGAGACACTGTTGGCGAATGGCTCGAAGGTCGGGGCAGGGTTGCTTGCGTGATTAGTACCTCGGCTGGAGGTACAAGCGGTAGATGGCGTCCCACCCTGGGGTGCCCGAGTCCAGCCTGCACTGGTAGTCGATGTACTGACCGCTGAGCATGTGGGACTGCCCCCATGCCTGGCAGGTGGCCCAGTAGTTGTGTGTGTAGTCGGTGCGCAGG
This sequence comes from Nonomuraea antimicrobica, assembly GCF_039536965.1. Taxonomy (NCBI): domain Bacteria; kingdom Bacillati; phylum Actinomycetota; class Actinomycetes; order Streptosporangiales; family Streptosporangiaceae; genus Nonomuraea; species Nonomuraea antimicrobica. Next base: position 219,092 of record NZ_BAAAZP010000009.1, read on the forward strand.
TACGGGTCGGCGTGGGCGGCTGTGGAGGTGAGGGCGAGCACGGCGCCTGCGGCGGCGGTGCCCAGGGCCAGGGTTAGGGCTTGGCGGATGGGACGCATGTACGCCTCCAAGGGGAGTTGAACGATCCGACCGTCAACTACCCACAGTGATAGATCCACTACCATGTGTGTCTATGGGATTCCTGCCCGAGAGCAGGAGGTACACCCAAGCACTGGAGTACGCCACCCTCGGTGACTGCCGCACAAGAGCGCTAACCTTCCCGCTGCCAGCAATCAATCACGGTGTTGCGACGACTCCTGGAATGCGCCGGGGAGGCTGGAGGGGGCAGCGGGTGACACTCTGGCGGCCGACGGCAGCCGGGCCACCCTGACGGTCGTCGCGCTGCTCGGAGCCCGTTCGGTCGCCGACGCCTACGTGACCCCGGCGCACGCCCGCTCCGCCCTGCCGTCGGCCGCGTACGTGAAACTGCGCCCCGGCGCCGCCGCCACCGAGGTCCGGCAGGCGCTGGAGCGGGCCACCGATGGACACAACGCCCGCGCCGTGACCAAAGACGCCTGGGCCGCCACCGCCACCGCCACCGACCGCCGCGCCTCCGCCAGCCGACTCGGCCTGCTGGCCGTGCTCGGCATCATGCTCGGCTACACCGTGATCGCCCTGGTCAACACGCTGCTGATGGCGGCCCCTGACCGGGCGGGCGAACACGGCGCCCTGCGGCTGCTCGGCGCGACCAAGGCTCAGGTCCTGCGTTACGTCATGGCCGAGGCGCTGCTGGTGACGGCGGTGGGCGTACTGCCCGCGAGCCGGATCAAGGGGGCGGTGATTCCCCGGGCCTGAGCCCGGCCCGCGGGCGGGCACTCTCAGCAGGTGACGGTCTTCTCGTACTTCGCGAACGCCGCCTGGGGGACGAACGCCCAGAATCTCCGCTGGTTGTTCTTCATCGTGAAGCACCAACTGTCCTTGCCCCGCTTGACGAGGACCTTCACCTTCATCGTCTTGCCGCACTTGTTCGTCAGCATGACTCCCTGACGGATGAGCAGCTTGCGGTGGACGCAGGAAGGAGCGGTACCGGCCGAAGCGGAGGCCGACGTCACGGCACCGGTCATGGGGCCGGTCATGGGAGCGGCCTTCGCGGGCGCCGCGTGGGCCGTGCCCGCGGGCGCCAGGGCCAGGGTGAGGGCCGCCGAGGCGATGGCGGCGGCTGCGGAAGTCGTCCGTGTTCTCATCATGGGAGCTGTCTCCTCGCTTTCGTCAGCACCACGGCGACAGGAGGCAGTAGAAGTACCTCTTGTGGTTCCAGAGCAGGGCACGGATGGTCCTGGGGAGCTGGTTGAACGCCTCGGAGTAGCGGTTCCACCCCTTCTTGGCGGCGTTCTCGAGCTTCGAGAACACCCACCCGCCGCCCGCCTTCATCACGGCGTGGCAGGCCAGCCGCGCCTTCCAGTTCTTGACCTTGCTGCACGAGAACTTCTGGCTCGCCGACGCTTCCTGCACCACCATGACGTTGACGTGCGCGGACGGTGTCACCGTGGCCGCTGCGGCCGGCGTCGTGGTGGACAGGGTGATGACCGCGGTGCTCGCGGCCAGGACCAGTCCAGCCTTCTGACGCAGGTTCATGCCTATTACCCTTCTTCCCCGTATCCGGCGATCCTCTGCCGCCGGACCGGCGCGCCACCGCGCGAACGCGGGCCCCGCGTGGCTCCCGCCGCCGTCCGATGGCCTGCGTGGCCTGCGGAGAGGCTGCGCGTGGCGCTCGACCCGCCACCCCAAGGCGGGTGCTTTCCGGTTGTGGCCAGCATCTCCCGGCCTCGGAGCGATGTCGTTGGCACGGAGCGCACACCTCTTACCACCACGCGCACACGTACGGCCGCCCCGAACGGGCGGCACGACGCCTACCGGCCCTTGACCGTGCTCCGTCCCGTCAGCTCCACCGGCTCACCGCCGAGCACCAGACCCTGAACGGCCAGAAACTCCACACCCGCCAGCCCCACCGAGGCGTGCCCGGTCACGCCCTGTTCGAGCAGGGCACGGGACACCATGGCGGCTCCCCGGCGCCGCGGGGGCCGCCAGCCCGTGCCGCGTACGGTCCAGATGCCCGGCCTGCCGAACACGCCCTGCTCCAGCGACCGCAGCCACCCGGGCAGGCCGGGAGGGGCGCAGGGCGTGTAGAGCTGCGGGCACAGCAGCAGCGTGAACCGCTCCCGCAGCGAATGGGCCGGGTGGTCGGCCTCGACGAGCAGGTCCTCCGCCGTGACCCGCAGGGACGGCTCCGCGCCCGGCGTCCTGGTCACGGTGAGACGGGTGCCGGGCGGCAGGCGGACGTCGCCGAACGCCGGCAGCGGCTCGGCCCATCGAGTCGCCCACCGGCGGCCGAGCTCGGCCATCAGCGTCTCGTACCCGCGGGCGAGGTCGCCGAGCGAACGGAGTGGCAGCGACGCCGGCCCCCGCGGGCCGAACAGGCGCGCGAGGTCGTCCACGAGCCGTGCGCTCCGCCCGTGAAGGGAAAGCGTCTCGTGCCCCCACCCGGTGACCCTCAGCAGGTAAGCGTCCGAGCCGATCGTGCCGCTGACCTCGACCGGCCGGGGATACCTCGCGCGCCCGCCGCCCGGATCGTCATCGGGCGGTGCCGTGCCGAGCAGCGCGGCGAGCGTGACGAGCACCCGGCGGAGATCCCCGCCGTCCCGCAGCGTCGCGGGCAGTGGCCAGCCCGGCACCCGCGTACCGGGTGCGCACACCGCGATCCAGTCGGTCGTGGAGCGGTCGCGCGGGGTCGCCCGCAGGGACCACCGGTCCGGCGAGCGGACCGTGAAGCCCACCTCCAGCACGTCGTCATCGGCGAGGTCGGACACCAGTGCGTCGATCGTGCGGGGGTGGGTGTGGCTGATCCGCTGATCGTAGGGGCGGCCGTTCGGCGGCCCGTCGTGGCGCGGCGTCTTCTCCCCGCCGCGCCGCACCGAGAACCCCTCGGGTGACACGGCGAACCGGTCGAAGATCTCGGCCAGCCAGTCACCGAGGTCTCCGGCCCTGGGCCGCCAGCTCAACCGCTCCACCCGGCCTCCCGCCTTCCGCCTTCCGCGATCACCGTACCTTCTCGCGGCCGGGTCGCGGGCGGCCGGACGGTGCCCGTGGTGGCGTATGTCCTGGTGGTGCACGTCGTACGGTGGTGGCCGTTTCGCGGCCTTGACTGGCACGGGGAGTTGCTGTGCTATGGCAACAGGTACCGCCGCACTCCCCTGAAGTCCCCTCAGCCGTGGAGGTTCGGATGGCCGAGCCGTCGGATCACGCGGAGACCTCCGCAGAAGGTATCGATCTGGAGCTCGGCGAGTTCGACCTCAGCTCGGTCGGGGAACTCGAAGGCACGGTGCTCGGGCAGATACTGACGGAGCTCTACCCGCACGAGATGGCCTCCGGCGAACTCGGGCAGATCTTCAGCTCGCACAGCCGGCACAGCAGGCACAGCGCGTTCAGCTCGCACAGCCGCCACAGCGCGTTCAGCGCCTTCAGCGCGCACAGTCAGCACAGCCAGCACAGCGCGTTCAGCTCGTTCGACTCCTTCAGCTCGTTCAGTTCCTTCAGCTCTTTCGACTCCTTCAGTTCCTTCAGCTCGTTCAGCTCGCACAGTTCGTGGTCCGGACGTGTCTGAGGCCGAGTCGTTCGAGGAGCCGTACAAGGAGCCGTTCAAGTCGTACATCTGCAAGGTGGCCTCGCGCTGCAACCTCGACTGCGACTACTGCTACGTCTACCACCACGCCGACCAGTCCTGGCGCGGGCAGCCGCACCGGATGTCGCTGGAGACGGCCGCCCGGCTGGGGCAGCGGATCAACGAGCACGCCCTGGCCCACGGCCTGCCGCAGGCCGACGTCATCCTGCACGGCGGTGAGCCGCTGCTGCTCGGCGTGGACTATCTGCGGCAACTGTTCGAGACGGTCACCCGGCACACGCCCGACGTGCGCATCCGGTGGAACGGGCAGACGAACGGAGTGCTGTACACCGAGCAGGTCCTCGCGTTCTGCCAGGAGTGGGACCTGTCCTTCGGGCTCAGCATGGACGGCCCCCGCTCCGTCCAGGACCTGCACCGGCTCGACCACGCGGGCCGCTCGTCGTTCGAGGCCGTGGAGCGGTCGATCGCGCTGTTGCGCACGGCTCCCCGGCTGTGGGGCGGCATCCTCGCGGTCGTCGACCTCGCGGCGGACCCGCTGGAGACGTACTCGTACTTCCGCTCGCTCGACCCGCCGTCGGTCGACTTCCTGCTGCCGCTCGGCCACCACGACCGCAGGCCGCCGGGCAAGGACTCTCCCGACGCCACGCCGTACGCCGACTGGCTGCTGCCGATCTTCGACGTCTGGTACGCGGAGAAACCGCAGCCGATCAGGATCCGGCGCTTCCGCGACATCATCGCGCTCTTCCTGGGCGCGACGCAGAGCTCGGAGGAGTGGGGCCTGCAGCCGGTCGACTTCGTCGTCGTGGAGACCAACGGCGAGATCCAGGCCGTGGACACGCTCAAGGTCACCCATCCGGGCGCCTGCGACCTCGGCATGAACGTGTTCGAGCACAGCTTCGACGACGCGCTGACCTCGCCCAAGGTCCGGGCGCGGCAGGACGCGTGGGCGACGCTCAGTGACACCTGCCGGGCCTGCGACCTGGTACGCATCTGCGGCGGCGGCTACTTCCCGCAGCGCTACTCGCGGCGCAACGGGTTCGCCAACCCGTCGGTGTACTGCGCGGACCTGATGAAGCTGATCCGCACGATCGTCGGCACCGTCCGTACCGACCTGCAGAGGGTGGCCAGGCGCGAAGGAGGAGCGCGGTGACTCCACGGCTCGACGCGACGACGATCGCGAAGTTCGCCAGGCCCGGCGGGTGGACCGACACCACCAGGGCCGTGTTCGCCGCGCGCTACCTGAACACCCTCGTCGGGGTGCGGCGCCTGGCCGAGTCGCTGCCGGAGCCCGTGCTGGCCGCGTCCGGGTTCCCGGGCTGCCTGGCCGCGCTGACCGAGGCGCCGGCGCCCGTCCAGCGGCGCGTGCTCGGCCATCCCAGCGCCGCGTTCTGGGTGGACGTCGCCTGGGACCTGGTACGCCGCCGCGCCCACGAACGCTTCCCCGACGTGCACCTCATCCCCCACCTGCGGGAGTTCGCCCGGCTGGCCTGCGCGGCGCTGTACCTGACGGGCAGCGGGCAACTCGACGCGGACGTCCGCGCCGACCCGCACGGCCGGGTCAGCCTGCCCGGCGCGGGCCTGACGCTGGCCGCCGGGCCGCCTCGCGGACGCGTCCGGCTCGCGGTCAAGGACGGGACGTTCGCCGGGGACCCGCCGCTGTCGCGGGTGCCGACGGTGTCCGGCGGCATCGAGCTCAACTGGCTCGACTTCGACCTGCGGCTCGGCGGGCGCGCCGACTTCTCCTTCGCCGACCTGGACGAGGCCGCCGCGGCGCGCTGGCTGGGGACCATGGAGGAGCACCTGCGCCTGATCGCCCGGGTGTCCGAGCCGCTGGCCGAGGAGGTACGCGGCGGCGTCGGCGTGATCGTCCCGGTCTGTTCGCCCGACGAGCGGCGGCACCTGAGCGGCAGCTTCCGCGAGGCGCCCGGCCTCGTCACGCTCTCCCTGGGCAGCCCGCTGCAGACTGCCGAGGCCCTCGTGCACGAGTACGGCCACCAGAAGCTCAACGCGATCATGATGCTCGCCCCGCTGATCGTCGAGGACACCGGCGAGCCCCTGCACTACTCGCCCTGGCGGGACGACCCCCGGCCGCTCAGCGGCCTGCTGCACGCGGTGTTCAGCTTCGCGACGGCCGTGCATTTCCACCGGGGCCTGCTCGACCTGCCCGACGCGGGCGGGCTGGAGCCCGCGGAGGTCGTGGGCCGCGCCTACCGGACCGTCCGCCAGATCCACGCGGGACTCGACGGCCTGCGCGAGCACGCCGTCCTGTCGCCGCTCGGCGAGGCGTTCGTGGCGGAGATCACCGCGTGGGCCGGGGAGTGCGCCGAGGGGCTGCCGTCGCCCCCGCCCGCCGAACGCCGCCGCATCGACGCCGACCTCGCGGCGCACCGGGATCGCTGGGACGAGCGCAACCCGCCCTCGCCCGTCCTCGACGTGCCCGCGCCCGTGCTGCCCGACCCGGCGGCGGCCGGGATGCTGCGCGCGCTCGGCCTGCCGGAGAACTGGGTGCTCGACGGCGTGGTACGCCGCTGGTATCCCGGGGACTCGCTGCTGGAGGCCGCGCGGGCGCTCCCGGAGGAGGCCGAACCGCCCTTCGTCCCGCCCGGCACGTCGCTGACCGCGGACCTGGCAACCGCGCACGTGGCGTACGTACGCGGCGACTACCGGACGGCCGCCGAGCGCTACGCCTCCTGCGTGCGGCTGGATCCGCGCAGCCCGTACCTGTGGCAGTGCTACGCCTTCGCGCTGCGCCACCTGGGACGGCGGGAGGAGGCCCTGCACCTGCTCACCCGGACCGAGAGCCTGATGGCCGAGGCCGCCCGGCCCTCCGTCGAACGGGACCTTCGCCCGTCGGCGGAGCCGATCCTCGTGCTGCCGTCCGAGCCTCCGGCCGTCGTCCGGCCGGTGCACCTGCCGGTGCCCGCGCCGGTGGAGGCCGAGTTGCGCGCCAGCCCGTACTGGAACTTCGTCGCGGCGACGCTCGCGGGCGCCCAACTGCCGACCCTCATCGCGGTGGCCCACGGACTCAAACCCGCGATGGACGCGTGGATCCCCGTGGACGGCTGGCACCCGTTCCTCGCCCTCGTCGCCGAACTCGGCCTGGAATACCACGTGGACGCCTGCTTCGACCGGTTCTCCCCGCAGCTCGCGCAGGTGCCGCCGAACATGCTCACCACCACCCGCGCCGCCTTCGCCCCCGTACTGACCGAGGGCACCGAGGCGCACGTCTTCCTCGCCCGCGACCCCGCCGCGCTGGACCGGGTGGTCGCCGCCGGCTGGTATCCGCTGATCGTGAACGGCAAGGTCGTCAACAAGCACCGGGCGGACCACGACAAGTTCGGCGACGCCCTCGGCTATCCGCGCTGCTGCCAGGACTTCTTCCGCGCCCGCAACAACTGGCACGACGACAACACCTACTACGCGGCGCTCCGCAACACCTCCGGCGAGCCGTCCGCGCTGTGCAACCCGTTCGTGCGGCACCGGGTGCACGGGCTCATCGCGTACATGCCGTGCTCGTACACGTGCGCCGCCACCACGCGGTACGCCGGGCGGCTGCGTGACGTCATCCGCGCCGAGCTGCCCGGGTACGCCGCCGAGATCGAGCGCGAGAGCGCCAAACCGCTGCTGTGCGTCTCGGAGCTGCGCATGTACGGCTTCACCGGGGAGACCGTGACCCGCTCCGCGGACACCGTGACCATCGCCTACGACGGCGTCGAGTCCCTCTATCCCATCGAGCACACCGACCCCCTGGCCGGCCTGCTCGCCTCCGGCAACCGGTGCACGCTCGACGGCAACATCCTCCACGTCCGCCGCGACGACGAGTACCTGGACTCCTACGAGGCCCGCAACGACCGGCACGGGCCCGAGTGCCCCTTCGTCATCTCGTTCTGACAGCCGTCCTTCGACGGCGTCGCGCGAGCCGGCGAGCGTGCTGCATCCTGGGGCCGATGCGTCCTGTCGCGGTCACAGTTGCGTTCGCGGTGACGGTGGAGGGACCGGATCTCGTTTTCCGCCACCGGACAGGGGCACGCTTCCTGAAGAGACACACTGCCCCTGAACCGCCAGCGGTCGTCGTCGGCTCCCGGCCCGCGCTGACCGCTCCCTGGAAAGGACCGCGATGTCCAAGGCAGCGTCAGTTCTCCGGCTCCGTGTGCCCGCCCGCCCGGCCGTCCCCCAACCCGCCCCGCCATCCGCCGTCGTCGTCGACCCGGCCATCGACCCGACCATCGACCCGGCGGTCGACACAGCCATCGACCCGGCCTCGCGGACGGCGCCGGGTATGCGCTTCATCCGGGTGTCGGCCGCCCCGGCGACCGGCAGGCCGTCACTGACGACCGGCGACGCGGTGGCCTGACCAGGGGCCTGACGCGTGCGTGCGGGGCCCGGCGTTCGCCGGGCTCCGCACGGGACCACTTGTGTCGTCCGCGGCCGGATACGGCTAGAGCGACATCGCGGTGCCGCCGGCCGCCTGCTGCGACAGCTGCGCCTTCAGCTCGCGGGCCCGGTCACGTACGTCTTGCGGCACGTCCTTCCGGTCCGTGGCCTGCTGCAGGAACTCCTTGACGGCCCGCACGACGTTCTGGGCGTTGTTCGCCCCGGTGCCCTCATTGAAGACGGTAGACATGATTCCCCCCGAGTTGACTACTATCGCTACGAATCGTAACAAATCCACTCCAATGAGTGATTGTCGCCCCCTCCCTGCGCAGTGTCTCGATCGCTGTTGATCACTCGTGCCCGGCGCCGCGACACGGCGGCTAGCCGAAGGGGATGCCGTCGAACGTGCCGGACAGGGCTGGGCGGGTGGAGAACGCGGTCCAGGTGAGCGCCACCTCGTGGACGCGTCCGTCGGTCTCGGCCGTGAGGGCCGCGGTGGCGCGGCCGTCCTGGGTGAGGGTGATCGGGCCGCTGACTCGCAGGTCGCGCACGAACCGCACTCCGTCGAGCGTGATGTCCTGACCGAAGGTGACCTGGCCGCCGCGCAGCCCCGACTCGTTCTGCCGCCCGAAATAATAGAAGGCGTGCGGATTGCGGCGGGCGGTGGCGTCGGCGGCGGTGGCGAAGGTGGCCGCGAGGATCCGCCGCTGGGCGGGGCTGAGCTTGCGGGCCGGGTGCGGCGCCACGTCCCCGAGCTTCTGCGGGAATGCGCCGACGGCGCGGTAGTTCTCGCCGGTGCATTTCTGGTCGACCACCCGCTTGGTGGTCAGGAAGGTACGCAGCATGCCGCGCACGCATTCACCCAGCGGCGACGGGAAAAGGGACTGTGCGTGGATCCCGAACGGGATCCGGATGACGGTCGCGCTCGGGAAGACCCGAAGCGAACGCTCCACCTCTGAGGGGCGGTCGACGTCGAAGTCGCCTGCCACGACCAGGATGGGTACGTCGGGCAGCGCCTGTCCGGGCGGGCGTGGCGGGCTGTGCCGCGGGGTCGGCCAGTTGATGCACCACTCCTGGCTGGCGACCGCCTCTGTGGGGAAGAAGTCGGTGGGCTGGAAGGGCGCCAGCGGGCGTTCCCGCTCGTAGTACCGCTCGGCCTGCGCCTGACGCTCGGCCGCCGGTGCCAGCCGGTCGAAGGGGAAGGAGCCGTCGCCGCAACGAAAGGCCAGATGCCCCGCGAACCACGGAGGATCGAACGGCGGGATGGTCTTGGGGGTCAGCCGGGCCAGACGGCGTAGTGGGGCCGGGTCACCGTTGAGGTAGGCGTGTGCGGCCGCGACGTTCTCCCGGCCGAGCACCGCTTCGGCGGGCTCACGTAGCGTGAGCGCTTGGTGCAGCGTCACCTCCGGGTCGGGCTGCTTTCGCAGCCGCTCCACCAGCTTCGTCCAGATGCCGGAGGCCGTGCCCGGCAGCGCGTCGCATGCCTTCGACCGCTCGCAGACGAGATCGAGGTAGTCGAGGCGAGCGTCGAACCCCTGGTCCGCGTACCCGTCGCGACCGATGACCAGCGAGCTGTCCAGGAAGATCGCGTCCAGGCTGTTCGGGTACCGGGCCGCATACGCCTGGGCGTACAGGGTGCCGTAGGAGTTGCCGAAGTAGCTCATCTTGCCCAGGCCGAGCGCTCGCCGTACCGCGTCGAGGTCGTGCGAGGCTTGGTCGGCGGTGAAGTACGAGCCCCGCGCACCCACGCTCTCGGCACAGGCGGCGACGGTCGCCGGCTTGAAGGGGTCGGCTCCCGGGCACGACAGCGGCGAGGACTGTCCTATCCCTCGAGGATCCATGACCAGGAGGTTCTTCCGGTCGAGGACAGGCCCGAGCACTTGCTGGATCGCGGGCGTCTCCGGCAGAGCCGGTTGCGGCCCGCCGCGGTTGGCCGCCACCGTGCCGTCGGCGTTCTTGGCCGGGATGAAGGTGAAGGCGACGGAGATGCGTTCGGAGGAGGGGTTTTCCCAGTCGAGGGGGACCTCGACGGTGCCGTCGCAGCGTGTGGTCGCGGTCGCGCACTCATGCAGATGGGGAGGGGACGGTGCGCCGGGCAACAGGGCGGCGGCCAGTACGGGCCCCAAGACATTTGCGATCATGCTGACAGCTTCGTCTTCCGCGCCCCGGATTTCTTCGGCCGGTCGGAGGGTTCCCTCTGGGAGCCTGCTCCCACGGCCGTCAACGACCACAGGATGATCTCGGCGCGCTCATGGCTCAGCGGACGGTCCGTACGTCCTCGGGCAGCGTCGGGGTGGGCCAGTCGGGGTGCCGGGGTGGGGTCCAGTCGTGGGCGAAGGGGCCCTGCCGGGTCTCGATCAGCCCGATGACCTCCTGGCGGGCTTCGGCGACCCGGTGGTGGACGTCGTCGTCGATCAGGCCGAGGCGTCGGCCGTGCCGGTATTCGTCCTCGTCCTTCCAGCGGTATCGGGAGAGGTCAGGCTCGACGAGGAGGTCGAGCAGCAGGTCGAAGGTGTCGATGCCCAGGTGGGTACGCCGTTTGGGCAGGTCGAAGTCGACATACCAGGCGATCGGCCGCTGATCGGCGTCGAAAAACTGGCGTACGGTGAAGTGGTCGTCGATGCCGTACCAACTGCGTACGGTGGTGTCCCGCCAGGCCCACCAGCCCAGCTCCCACCTGCCCGAGGCCAGTTCCGCGAGCGTGCGGTCCCGGTGGGTGCGGCCGTTGCGGAAGGAATGGATCCACGTGGTGGACATCAGGCCGCGCAGTCCCGGCCAACCGGCCACCACGAGGTGCTCGTCGGTGTCCTGGAGGACGCGGTAGGGGACCGCCGTCCAGACCTTGCCCTGCCAGACATGGCGTCGGACGGCCGTCTCGCCCGGCGTGAAGCGCTTGCGGTCGGCCGTTCCTGCGGTCATTCCCCGATCCTGTACGCCGGACGTGACCTCGCGCCACCGGTCCACGCGCGAGGGTGGTCAGTAGCTTGGCGGGGTGGTGGCGATGAGGTAGGTCGCCGGTTCGTCGCCCGGGTTCAGGTAGCGGTGCGGCAGCGACGAGTCGAAGTAGCAGGCGTCGCCCGTCTCCAGGAGGTGCTCCACCCCCGACACCTCCACGACGAGCCGTCCCCGCAGCACGACCACGCACTCCTCGGACGGGTGCGACCACGGCTCGGCGGCCGAGGAGCCGCCCGGCACCAGGTGGCCCTCCAGCACCTCCAGCCGCCCGTGCCCGGGGGAGACGCGGGTGTAGGCGACCCCGCCGGTCGGGGATCTGACCAGCATGCGGTTGTCCTGCCGGACCACGGCGACGGCGGCCCCGTCGGGCTCCTGGAACAGGCTGAACAGCGGCAGGTCCAGCACCTTCGCGATCTTCCTTAAAGGGCGGCCGATAGTGTGCCGAAATGTTGCACCTGTTGGACGCCTCCCCCTTCCTGGACGCCACCCAGTTCCGGGCCGAGTTCCCCTCGCTGGCCGACTCCGTCCACCTGGCCAGTTGCAGCCAGGGCGCCCTGTCGTCGCGGCTGGCGTACGCGCTGCAGGAGATCGGCCACTCGCTGCGTGACAGGGGCGCACCATGGGAGACGTGGATGGAGCAGGTCGGCCTGGCCCGTGAGCGCTTCGCCCGGCTCATCGGCGCCGACCCGGGCGAGGTGGCCGTGCTGTCGTGCGCGTCGGAGGCCGCCTTCCAGACCGCGTCGTCGTTCGACTGGTCGCGCCGCCCCGGCATCGTCACCACCGACCTGGAGTTCCCGTCGATCGCGCACGTGTGGCTGGCCCAGCGGCAGCGCGGCGCCCGGGTACGGGTGAGCGCCGACACCGGCGAGCACGTCGCCGCCGAGGACTACGAACGGGTCATCGACGAGAGCGTCAACCTCGTGTCCGTGCCGCTGCACAGCTACCGCAACGGCGCCCGCCTGCCCGTCGAGGACGTCGTGGGGCTGGCGCATGAGCGGGGCGCGCGGGTGTTCGTGGACGCCTACCAGGCCACCGGCGTCACGCCGGTCGACGTGCGCCGCCTCGGGTGCGACTACCTGGCCTCCGGGTCGCTCAAGTACCTGCTCGGCCTGCCCGGACTCGCCTTCCTCTACGTCCGCGGTGGCATGGAGCACCAGCGCGAGCCCGAGCTGACCGGCTGGTTCGGCCGTACGCGGCCGTTCGCGTTCGATCCCCGGCTGCTCGACTTCCCCGGCGACGCCCGCCGCTTCGAGACCGGCACCCCGTCCATCCCGTCCGCGTACGCGGCCAACGCCGGGTTCGACCTCATCGAGCGCATCGATCCGTACGCCGTGCGCGACCACGTGTCGGCCCTGGTCGAGGAGCTGGCCGAGCGGCTGACGGCGGACGGCGAGCGGGTGGCGAGCCCGGCCGGGGCGCGCGGCCCCCAGGTCGCCATCGCCGACGACGCCCCCGACGCGCTGGCCGCCGTGCTGGTCTCGACGCTGTTCATCGAGCCGCTGCGGCCGGCGTGGTGGGCGGGGGTGCCGTTCTTCGTGGTCGTCAGCGTGGTGTATTTCGCGATCTCCCGCCGCGAACGGGCGCGGCGAACTGATCGCCTCGGTCAGCGGTGAGCGGCGTGCCGTAGCTTGTCGGGGTTGGCCACCCGTCGGAACGCCGTGATGCGCCCGCCGTCGATCTCCACCGTGTCGATCCAGCGCAGCTCGCCGGCCCGGTAGGTCGCCAGGGCGGGCTCCCCGTTCACCTCGACCAGCTCCGCCCGGTCGCCGGGATGACGCACGCCAATCGCGGCCAGCAGGCGTGCCACGCGCTCCGCACCGCGTACCGGGGTGCGCGACGCGGTCGCCTTCCCGCCGCCGTCGGCGACGTACACCACGTCGGGGGCCAGCAGCTCGACCAGCCGCGCGAAGTCGCCCGCCTCGGAGGCGGCCCGGAACGCCCGCAGCACCCGCTCCCGCTCGGCCCGGCTCGCGGGCGGGCCCGCCAGCGCCGCCGCGGC
>NZ_BAAAZP010000010.1:0-19210 GCF_039536965.1 Nonomuraea antimicrobica
CGAGCGCCTCCACCCAGGCCGCTGCGCCCACCCAGGCCCAGGCCGACGCGCCAGCAGTGAGCCCCGCACCGGCCGAGGCCCCCGCGCCAGCCGTGAGTCCCGCACCGGCCGAGGTCCCCGCGCAGGACCGAACCTCGGTACCGGCGGTGAGCCCCGCGCCCGTGGTGAGCCCTGTGCTCGCCGAGGCCGCTGCACCGGCCGAAGCCGCGGCGTCCGCCGAGGCGCCTGCGGACGTGCCGTCAGGCCAGCCCGCCGAGGCCCGGTCCGAGGCCGCTCCGGCCGCTCAGCCGGTCGCGCAAGAGGCGGCGCAACCGTCCGACCAGGCGACGGCACAACCGGCGACCCAACCCGCTGCCCAGCCGGCGGCGCAACCGGCCACCCCGGCACCCCCGCAACCGGCCACCCCGCCGGCCGCCCAACCGGTGGCTCAGCCCGCCGCGGGGCTGGCCGCGGCGGCGGCGCGGGTGCCTCGCCGCAAGGTGCTGCTGCCGATCGGGGCGGCTGTGGTGGTCGCCGTCGTCGCCGCCGTGGTCGTGGTGAACCTCGGGACGGAGGAGCCCCCGCCCACGCCGCCCCCGGCCGCGCCCCCGCTCGCGGTCGTACGCGGCGTGGTCGGCTCGGAGAAGATGGCGTTCTTCGAGGACCCGAAGGTGGTGCAGGCCCTCGCCGACAAGGGCGTGAAGGTGGAGGTGGAATCGGCCGGCTCACGGCAGATCGCCACCTCGGTGGACCTCGACGCCTACGACTTCGCGTTCCCGTCGAGTGCTCCGGCGGGCGAGTACATCCAGCGCAAGCGCAAGGTCAGCGCGAAGTACACGCCGTTCTCCTCGCCCATGGCGATCGCGACGTTCCAGCCGATCGCGGACCTGCTCACCAAGGCGAACGTCGTGAAGCAGAGCCCGCTCCCGACCCTCAACGTCAGCCGCCATCTGGAGATGGTCACCGAGGGCACGAAGTGGGACCAGCTCTCCGGCAACAGCGCCTACCCCGTCGACAAGAACATCCTGATCTCCACGACCGACCCCCGCACGTCGAACTCGGCGGCCATGTACCTGGCGATCATCAGCTACGTCGCGAACGGCGGCAAGGTCGTGCACGGCACCGCCCAGGAGAAGAGCGTGCTGCCCCTGGTGACCCCGCTCTTCACCGGCCAGGGCTACACGGACAACACCTCGGAGGGCCCGTTCAACGAGTACCTCACGGTGGGCATGGGCCCGTCGCCGATGGTCTGGATCTACGAGGCGCAGTTCGTCGAAGCCGCCGCGAAGGGGCAGATCAAGCCGGGGATGGTGCTGATGTATCCGTCGCCGACCGTGCTGTCCAAGCACACGCTGGTGCCGCTGAACGCGTCTGGCGACCGCATCGGGCAGTTGCTCAGCACCGATCCGCAACTGCAGCGGCTCGCGGCCGAGCACGGGTTCCGCTCGAACGACACCGGCGAGTTCACCAAGGTCGCCGCCGACAACGACGTGAAGGTCGCGACCGACCTCATCGACGTGGTCGACATCCCGTCCTACGACACCCTCGAAAACCTGCTCGACGGCGTCGCCAAGTCGTACGGGTAGGTCCCCCGCGCCCCGGCGGGCACGGTCTGCCGCGACCTCTCGTGAGTGACGGTCCCCGGCCCGCCGCCCCGGGGACCGTACCGGCCCTCGGGGGCTGACCTAACGCCGGGCGGCGACGGGGGCGCGCACCATGAAGACGTCCACCTCGTCCTCGGTCTCGACCGTGAACCCGTGCCGTTCGTACAGCCGGTGGGCCGAACTGCCCCGCAACACGTTCAGCCGGACCATGGCCGCCTCCTGGTCGCACCGTTCCAGCAGCGTGGCCAGCACGGCGGAGCCGATGCCCCTGCCGTGCAGGCCGGGTGCGAGGTAGAAGTGCTCCAGCCAGTAGGCGTCCTGGGTGGGCCGCAGCGCCACGCAACCGGCGAAGGCGCGGTCCACCTCGATGATCCAGGTGTGGGACGGGGTGAACCCGTCGCGCAGCCGCTGCCGTACGCGCTGCTCGTCGTATCGTCCGAGCCGCGTGAGGTCCGGCTTCATGACCACGGCCCGCAACTCGGCGACCGCCTCGACGTCCGCCGCCGAAGCCGCTCGAAACTCCCAATCCGCCACAATCGCGATGTTATCGGCCCGGAGCACCCGGCCCTGGCGGACCCGGGGCGGGCCCGCGACGGCCGGGTGCGTGGTGTTACGCCGGGTGGTCGGCGTGGGTGAGGGTCTCCCAGCCCAGGAAGTGGGTGGTCCCCGCCGGACGGCCCTGCTCGACCAGCCGCTGGGTACGCGACAAGTCGCACGACGGGGCTCCTTCCGGAGGGGACCAGGCCTTGGGTGTCTGACCCACATCCAAGGCAGGCGTCGAACTGCGAGTCAATAAATTTAGGAAAGTTTCCTAACTCTGCCGTTGCCGCCACCCGAGCCGGTCGGGCGGCCGGTGCAGACCGTTCCGCCGACCCCTGCCTGCTCCCCGTGGCCGCGGTGCTCGGGTGGGCGCCGGGTCCGCTGGCGGCCAATGCCGTGGCGGCAGCGGAAGTACCGCCGCCGCGGTAGTCCGGCGATCGTCCGAACGCAGGAGTCGCCCGCGCGAACCTCCGGTTAAGGTGCCCGTGTGAGCACAGGGCGGTCCGGTGTCCAGGCCGGTCTCTTCGACTGGGCGATCGCCGTCTGCGTGGCGGCGGCGCTGCTGGTCACCGGGCTGTCCGGGCGGCACCCCGCCACCTACCCCGACCTGCTCGGCCACGCCCTGCTGGTGGCGGGCGGTCTGGCGCTGGCCGCGCGGCGCAGGGCCCCGGTTCCCGTGCTGGTCGTCAGCGGGTTGTGCGCGGTGGGTTACCACGCGGCCGGGTTCGACGTGCCCGCCGTGGCGTACCTGTTCGCGGTGTACGCCGCCGTACGGGCCGGACACCGTGCGGTCACCGCGGCGGCGAGCCTGGTCATGCTGGCCGCCCTTCCCCTCGCCGCGCTGGCCTCTGGTCATGCCACGGGTGAGGTGTTCGCGCAGGCCAGGGGCGTTCTGGAGCTGGCCTGGCTGGTCGCGGCGGCAGCCGCGGGCGAGGCGCTGCGGCAGGCCGAGCGGCGCGCGGAGGAGGCCGAGCGCACCCGGGAGGAGACCGCGCGGCGCCGCGCCGACGAGGAACGGCTGCACATCGCGCGGGAGCTGCACGACTCGCTCACCCACCAGATCTCGATCATCAAGGTGCAGGCCGAGGTCGCCGTCCACGTGGCACGCAGGCGCGGCGAACAGGTGCCGGAGTCCCTGCTGGCGATCCAGGAGGCCGGACGTGAGGCGACCAGGGAGCTGCGTGCCACCCTCCAGGCGCTGCGCGACGACGACACGACCCCGCCCCGCGGCCTCGACCACGTCCCCGAGCTGGTCGAGAAGGCGCGCACCATCGGCCTGGACGCGACGCTGACGATCGACGGCCAACGACCGGACCTGCCGGTGGCGGTGAGCCGTACCGTCTACCGGATCGTCCAGGAGTCGCTCACCAACGTCGCCCGGCACGCCGCCGCCGCGACGGCGTCGGTCCGGATCGACTGCCGTCCTGACGCCCTCACGATCCGCGTCGACGACGACGGCAGGGCCACGCCGGGCAAGGCCCCCGTGTACGGCGTCGGGCTGCTCGGCATGCGCGAACGGGTCACCGCCCTCGGCGGCCGCCTGCGGGCCGAGCCGCGCACCGAAGGAGGCTTCACCGTCCAGGCCGAGCTCCCCGTGGACCGGGCGTCGTGATCCGGGTGCTGCTGGCCGACGACCAGCCGCTCATCCGCAGCGGGTTCCGCGCGCTGCTCGACCTCGAGGACGACATCGAGGTGGTGGCCGAGGCCGGCGACGGGGTGGAGTGCGTGGCGCTGGCCAGGCGGCACCTGCCCGACATCGCCCTCGTCGACATCCAGATGCCGGTCGCCGACGGCATCGAGGCGACCCAGCGCATCGCCGCCGACCCGGCGCTGGCCGGGGTGCACGTCGTCATCCTGACCAACTACGGCCTGGACGAGTACGTCTTCAACGCGCTGCGCGCCGGCGCGGCCGGGTTCCTCGTGAAGGACATCGTGCCAGAGGACTTCCTGCACGCCGTACGGGTCGCCGCGCGGGGCGACGCGCTGCTCGCCCCGTCGATCACCCGCCTGCTCATCGACAGGTACGTCACCCGCCCGCCCGACCCCGGCACCGGCCACCGCCTGAAAGAGCTGACCAACCGCGAACGCGAGGCCGTGGCCCTGGTCGCGCGAGGGCTGTCCAACGACGAGATCGCCGACCGCATGCTGATCAGCCCGCTGACCGCGAAGACCCACATCAACCGGGCCATGACCAAGCTCCACGCCCGCGACCGCGCTCAGCTCGTGGTCCTCGCCTACGAATCCGGCCTGGTGACCCCGCACGGCCCCTGACCTCGACTCCTTGAGCGGCTGGGCCGCCGACCTGAGCCGCCGGGTCGTCAGGCCGTGCCGCCGGGGCCGGCCGCCGGGGTGGGCGGCGCGGGCAGCGTCACCGCGGCCTCACTGGTGTAGAGGAGGAAGGTCAGGGTCTCCTGGAAGTAGAGCCGGACGCTCGTGGCGTCGTGATCGAGGTAGCCGATCGAGACGTCCTGCCCGAGGTACAGCTCGAAGTCGCCGCCGCGGGTGGACAGCAGGACGGCGCCGTCGAGGGCGGGCGCCCAGATGATGTCGCCGTCCACGAGCCGGGTGATCTGGTCGAGGACCGGATAGCCCTGGTCGGAGGTGCCGCTGACGGCGGTGTAGGCGTCGGCGCCGAGCGCCAGCGTGTACGGCCCGTCGACCCCGGCCAGCCGCAACGCGCTCACCGCCCGGTCGACGGCGCCGGGATAGTCGCGCACCTGCGCGGGCAGGGCGATCGCCGGGTTCGACGGGCCCGCGCGGATGCCGGTGATGCCCGCCTGGGCGTACCCGTCGAAGATCGCGCGGTCCTCGGCGAACGCGAGCCGCCGGGCGGCCTCCTTGACCGGCTGCCAGTCGGCGTCCTTGGCGCCGCGTTCGACGCTGTCGACCTCCTCGCGGTCCACGGTGAAGGGCACGCGCAGCTCGATGATCGGCTGGCCGCGGCGGCTCTGGGCGATGACGCCCTCCGCCGGTGCTTCGAGTGCGTCCAGTCGCCCGGTGCCGACCCCCGACAGCTCCTCGCCCTGCGGGCCGGCGACGTCGACGATGCGGCGGCCGGCCACGTGGCGGCGGAAGGTGCGCCGCGCCTCGTTCTCCAGGTCGGTCCACGCGGCCGCGGAGATCGGCGCCAGTTCGCGATGCAGGTTGTTCATCACGCGCTGCTTTCTCTGAGGCTTGCTTCGGTGCGTCCTTTGAGATCGCCGATCCCCAAGGACGTCGGGGACGGCCCGCCCGTCACGGTGCGGGCGTCGTCCCCCGTCCTGGTCGCGGGGGCGGCCGAGGAGGCGGGCGGATCGGGCGGGTCGTCGAGGAAGTCGCTGGTCGGGACGAAGAACAGGGTGCCGGTCACAGGGGTGGAGAAGTCCAGGATGCGGTCGTGCCGGGCTGGGGGATCGCCCAGGAACATGTGTTCCAGCATGCGTTCGGTGACGGACGGGGTGCGGGCGTAGCCGATGAAGTAGGTGCCGAACTCGCCCCGCGCCACCGAGCCGAACGGCATGTTGTCCCGCAGGATCTTGCGTTCGGTGCCGTCGGGGTCGACGATCGTGGTCAACGCGACGTGGGAGTCCGCCGGTTTGACGGCGTCGTCCAGCTCGACGTCCGACAGCTTCCCGCGGCCGATCACCATCTCCTGCGCCTCGGTCGGCTGGGCGTTCCACGCGTCCAGGTCGTGCAGGTACTTCTGTACGATCACGTAGCTCCCACCGGCGAACGCCGGGTCCTCCGCACCGATCAGGACGTTGTCCGCGGCGACCGTGCCGACCGGGTTCTCGGTCCCGTCCACGAATCCCAGCAGGTCCCGGACGTCGAAATACTTGAACCCGGACACCTCGTCGCGGACGGTGACCACGTCGCGCACCCGGTCCATGATCTCCGCACCCAGCGCGAAGCACAGGTCCGGCCGCTGGGCCCGGATGTGGAACAGCAGGTCGCCCGGGGTGGCCACGGCGCGGTGGACGGGGCCCGCCAGCTCGCGGAACGGGTGCAGCTCGGCCGGGCGCGGCCCGGCGAACAGCCGGTCCCAGGCGTGCGAGCCGATCCCGGTGACGCAGCTCAACCGGCCTCCCGGTGACCGGAACCCGACGGCCCGCTGCAGGCCCGACAGGTCGGGCAGCAGGTCCCGTACGCGGGACTCGCCGCCCTGGTCGATCGTCGTCACGAGGAAGAGCGCCGCCCTGGTCAGCGGGCTGAGCACCTCCTGCGGGACCGGCTCCCGCCCCATCACGCGTCCCCCTCCTGGCCTGCCGTCATGGCCGCAGGACGGCCTTGACGACCCCGTCGGCGCGCCGGTCGAACGCCGCGAACAGTTCCGGCGCGTCCTCCAGCCGGCCGTGATGGGTGACCACCACGCTGGGCCTGGCCCGTCCCGACAGCACCAGGTCACGCAGCAGCACGGTGTAGCGGCGGTCGTGGGTGCGGCCGAACCGCACCGAGACCCCCTTGGAGAACAGCGTCGCCCACGGCACCGTCAGGCGACCGTCGGCATGCCCCTGGGGAGCGGGGTGCAGGTCCTTCTCGGCGAAGACGCCGGCGATGCCCAGATGCCCGGCCGGGTTGATCAGCCGGGCGAGGTCGCCGATGACCTGCGTCGGGTTCTCCACGTCGGGCTCCAGGCGGTCGCGGGCCTGGAACCCCACCGCGTCGATGCCCACCTGGACGCCGCGCATCGCCTCCTCGCCCGGCTCAGGCCCGACGGCCCGGCGCAGCTCGCGGATCTGCTCCACCGGGTCCCCCCGGCGCAGGTCGACGGGTACGGCGCCGATCTCGCCCGCCTTGTCCAGCCGTTCGGTCACCCGGTCGACGACGTAGACCTCGGCCGCCCCCTTCAGCAGCGCGCTGTAGGCCGCGAGCAGGCCGATGGCCCCGGCGCCGAACACCGCCACCGTCGCCCCGGCGCTCACCTGCGCCAGCTCGGTCGCGTGCCAGCCGGTCACGAACGCGTCGGCCAGCAACACCAGGTCGTCCTCGAGCTCGTCGCCCGGCTCCCCGGGCACCTTGACGCAGTTGGCGTCGGCGAACGGAACCCGCAGCAGCTCGGCCTGGGCGCCGCGGTAGGGCCCCATCCCGGCATAGCCGTACGCCGCGCCGAAGCTCCCGGGACGCACCCGCAGGCACGCCGCCGACAACCCCCGCGCGCAGTTGACGCACACCCCGCAGTACACGTGCGTCGGGATCACCACCCGGTCCCCGGTCCTGACCGTCTCGACCGACGGGCCCACCTGCTGGACGACGCCCAACGGCTCGTGTCCCAGCACCAGGCCGGGCGTGGCGCCCGTACGGCCGTCGTACATGTGCAGGTCCGTGCCGCAGATCGCGCTCGAAGTGATCCGGACGACGACGTCGTCGGGCTCCTCGATCACCGCGTCGGGGACGTCCCGCACCTCGACAGAACGCGTATCGGCGAAGACGACGGCCTTCATCCCCGCCGCCCAGCGTTCTCAGCCACCCGAACCCCCGTCAGCTCATCCGAGGCCGCGCCGCGGACACCTCCGCGGCCCACTGATCGCCACCTTATGAACCCTTTCGCCCTTTCCCGGTCTACCGCTGACCAAGGGCCCGCTAAGACTCGCGGCGAAGGACGTCGTACGGCGTGCCGAACTCCGCCAGGAGCGGGTTGGGCCTTCTGCGCGGGGTGCGGCGGGTCTTCACGCGTTCTCCTTGACGGTGAGGATGGGGGCGAACGGGTCGTCGTAGCCCAGCCAGGCGTCCGGGCCCGCGGCCTCCTCGCCGGGGGTGAGCAGGCAGGAGTCGAGCAGGGCGCGGAGGCGGTCGGCGTCCAGGTCGGGGCCGGTGAAGGTCAGGCGCTGGACGCGGTCGCCGTGCTCGTCGCCCCAGTCGAGGGCGGCGGCCAGGCGGCGGGCGGGGGAGACCAGCTCCCAGGCGGCCTCGGGGAGCGCGGCCAGCCAGGGGCCGGCGTCCTCGACCGAGACGATGCCGGCGACGGCGTCCCAGGCGAGCAGGTGGTCGGGCCGGGTGGCCAGCCAGAAGCGGCCGCGCGAGCGTACCGACTCGGTGACCAGCTCGTCCACGGCCTCGAAGAGGCGGGCGGGATGCAGGGGACGGCGGCTGTGCCAGACGGCGGTGACGATCTCGTCGGTACGGGCGTCGCCGGGCAACTGGGCGGTGGCCGGGTCGACGCGTTCGGCCAGGTCGGCGGCGCAGAGCCGGGTGCTGGTGACCGGAGGCAGAGCCTGCACCGGGTGGACCGGGGTGAAGGGGGCGAGGTGGGCGAGCACGCGGCGTGACAGGTCCCGGTCGTCCTCGTCGCCGCCGTGCAGCACCAGGGCGGTCGCGTATTCGAGCTGGCGGACCAGCACCTCGGCCAGGTAGCGCTGATCACCGGCGGCCGCGGACCTGCCGACCTCGCCGAGGCGTTCGCCGCGAGTGAGGTCGACGGGCATGGCCGCGGCGTCGAGCGCGGTCAGCACGGCGGTGAGCCACAGGGTCTCCCCGGCCTCCTCGCAGTCGAGGGCCTCGGCCACGGACCTGGGCTCCACCGAGTCCCACAGCTCCACGACCAGCAGCGAGGCGCGGGGTGCGAGCGTGACGAGCTGGGGGAGCAGGTCTTCGCGCACGGTGCAGGTGACGCAGCCGTGCGCGAGCCGTACCTCGGCCGTGTCGAGCACCCCTGTGCGGTCGCGGACGCCGCGCCGGACGCGGCCGCGAACGACCTCCCTCAGGTCGTGGTGGACGGCGACCGCGCCGGGATGCCCGGCGAGCAGCCGATCGACGGTGGCGGTGCGGGCCGTGGCGTGCAGGCCCGCGACGAGGACGACCGGGGTGGGCACGTAGCCTCCAGGGGTTAAGATGAAAACCGTTTTCGTTATCATGGCACACGATCGCACGTGGAAAGGAACTGTTGTGGCCAGAAACGAGGTGCGCCCCGTGATCAAGCTCCGGTCCACGGCGGGCACCGGATACACCTACGTGACCAGGAAGAACCGCAGGAACACCCCCGACAGGCTCACCCTGCGCAAGTACGACCCGACCGTCCGCGGGCACGTCCTGTTCCGGGAGGAACGGTGAGACGAGCCCGCCACCCGGCCCTCCATCCAGCCCGCCACCCGGTCGCGTTCACCGGAAGGAACTGATGTCCGCCCACTGCCAGCTCACCGGCGTCAAACCGGTCTTCGGCAACAACGTGTCCCACTCCCACCGGCGCACCCGCCGCCGCTGGGACCCCAACATCCAGCAACGCCGCTACTGGCTGCCCGGCGAGGGCCGCCACGTCCGCCTGACGCTCAGCGCCCGCGCGATCAGGACCGTCGACAAGATCGGCGTCGAGCGGGCGGTCGCGCGCATCCGCGCCCGAGGAGAGAAGGTCTGATGGCCGAGCACGAGGAGCAGGTCTGATGGCTGGGAACGAGGAGAGGGCCTGATGGCCAAGAAGAGCAAGATCGCCGCCAACGAGCGGCGCAAGGCCGTCGTCGCCCGCCACGCCGAACGACGCGCCGAGCTGAAGGCGATCATCCGCACCGGCTCCCCGGAGCAGCGGGCCGACGCCGCACGCGAGCTGGCCCGCCAGCCGCGCGACGCCAGCGCCACCCGCGTACGCAACCGCGACTCCGTGGACGGCCGCCCCCGCGGTCACCTGACCAAGTTCGGGCTCTCCCGGGTGCGCTTCCGCGAGATGGCCCACCGGGGCGAGTTGCCCGGCGTCACGAAGGCGAGCTGGTAGCCATGGCCGTCCCCAAGCGGAGGACCTCCCGCAGCAACACCCGCCACCGCCGCAGCCAGTGGAAGGCCGCCGTGCCCGACCTCGTCCCGATCACCGTGAACGGGCGCGAGCTGCTCGTGCCGCGCCGCCTCGTACGCGCCTACCAGCGGGGCCTGATCACCGTCGGCTGAGCCGAGCCCTCGGTCTCACCTGCCGTGCGCGGACACGCCGGGCGCGGCGGCACGGCAGGTGACGACGGCCGGGCCGTCGCCGGACCCGGCCGTCCTGCCCGGTCGTCCTGCCCGGTCGTCCTGCGCGGCCGGTCCGGGGCGGCAGACCCGGGGCGGGGAGCCGCGTCAAAGCTCCGCCAATCTCGAGGCAGCGACCAGCCAAGACGGCGATCGATCGGATGCCGTTGGGCAAGCCACCTCAAGGAGTCCGACCGCGAACCATCAGGAGCCTCGACATGTCCGTGACCGCCGAGCACCGCATCCACGACAATCACCCCCACACCCATCGGCCCGGCTGCGGGCACGTGGCGATCCCGCACGGTGACCATGTCGACTACGTCCACGACGGCTGCCTGCATCGCCTCCATGACGGTCACGTGGACGAGTGCGACCCCGGCAAGCACGTCGCGCACGGCGGGCACGACCACCAGCACGGGCCGGACTGCGGGCACGTGGCCGTCCCGCACGACGATCACGTCGACTACGTCCACGACGGGCACCGCCACGCCGCGCACGAGGGGCACTGGGACGACCATTGACCCGATCGCCCGCACGGGCACGGCCACGCACGCGTGATCGGCGGCGCTGACCAGCCGCCCTGGAACGCCCTTGGCCAGCGCCGCCGCGGCCGGGTGAGGCGCGCGAGATCGCCCGCCGAGCTCCGCCGCCCGGCTCGCGAAGGAGGCCGTCATGCCCGGCAACGCCGCCGAGCCGCCGACGCCGGGCCCGGCAGCGCCCCGGAGCCACCGGCAGGCCATGCTGGCCGCCCTCAGGGTGCCGAACTTCCGCCGCTACGTCTCCGGACAGTCGCTCAGCCTCATCGGCACCTGGGTGGAGACGGTCGCCCAGGCGCTGCTCATCCTGCGCCTGACCGACTCCGGCACCGTCCTCGGGCTGATCACCTCCGCCAGGTACGCGCCGATCCTGCTGCTGTCGCCGTACGCGGGGCTGCTCATCGACCGCTGCGACAAACGCCGCCTGCTGCTCGTCACCCAGGCGGGGCTGGGCCTCATCTCCGCCGTCCTCGGCGTGAGCGTGCTGACGGGGGAGATCAGGATCTGGCAGGTGGTGGTCCTGGCGGTGGCGTTCGGCGTCCTGAGCGCCGTGGACAACCCGGCGCGGCAGGCGTTCGTCCATGAGGTGGTCGGACGCTCCCTGATCCGCAACGCGGTCACGCTGAACAGCACCTCCGTCAACGTCGCCCGCGTCATCGGCCCCACGATCGCGGCGGCCCTGGTCGGCACGGTCGGCATCGGCTGGTGCTTCGTGGTGAACGCGGTGAGCTTCTGCTGCGTCATCGCATCCCTGCTCCTCCTCGACACCGGCAGCCTGCACCCCACCCCGACGGTGTCGCGCGCCCGCGGCCAACTGCGCGCGGGGCTGCGCTACGCCGCCGGCGTGCCCGCGATCAGCCGCCCGCTGCTGATGATGGCGGTGGTCGGCACCTTCACCTTCGAGTTCGAGGTCAGCCTGCCGCTGCTGGCCCGCGAGACGTTCCACGGCCCGGAGACGGCCTACAGTTGGCTGATCGGCGGCCTGGGCGCGGGGGCCGTGGCAGGGGGCCTCATCGCGGCCTGGTCGGCCAGGACGGGCGTGCGGCGGCTCACGAACGTCGCCTTCTGCTACGCGATCGCGGTCGGTCTCGTGGCGGTGGCTCCCACGCTGCCGCTCGCGGTGGCGGCCTGCGTCCTGGTCGGCGCGGCCAGCATCACGTTCCTCACCACGGGCAACTCCACGGTCCAGCTCGAATCCGATCCCGAGTACCGCGGCCGGATCACCGCGCTCTGGTCGATGGCGCTCGTCGGCAGCACCCCCATCGGATCGCCGATCATCGGCGCCCTTTCCGACGTGACCAGTCCGCGCTACGCGCTGGCGCTCGGCGCCGTCGCGTGCCTGGCCGCCGCGGTCATCGGCAGGTGGCCGGGCGGCGACCGGCAGGCGACGACGGCGACCGGCGCGGGCGCGGGCCGATGACCGCTCGCGTGCGCGTTCAACCGGCGGCCGAGCCCGCCCCGTCCGTACGCCTGATCGCGCGGGCGAACTTCACGACGCGCCGGGCCTGGACGCGGGCCGCGGCCCGGGTGATGTCGTCGACGGGCGCGGTGCCGCCCTGGTCGAAGTGCGAGGTGCCGTACGGGTTGCCGTCGGCGAACTTGGCGGGGTCGGTGTAGCCGGGCGGCACGAGGACGCCGCCGAAATGGTGGAAGGTGTGGGCCAGGGCCAGCAGGGTGGCCTCGTGCCCGCCGTGGCCGGTCCCGGCGGCGGTGAAGCCGCTGTAGACCTTGTCGGCGAGCAGGCCCCGCTGCCAGGCCGGTCCCAGCGTGTCGAGGAACTGCTTGAGCTGGGCCGCCACGTTCCCGAAGCGGGTCGGCGAGCCGAGCAGGACGCCGTCGGCCCAGATCAGGTCGTCGGCGGTGGCCGTGGTCACGTCGGCCGTCGCGGTCACGTTCGCCGCCCACGCGGGATTGGCGTCGATCGCCTCCGGCGGGGCGAGTTCGGGCACCTTGCGCAGCCGTACGTCGGCTCCGGCCTTCTCGGCGGCCTCGGCCATCTCGCGGGCGATGCCGGCGATCGTGCCGGTGGCGGAGTAGTAGACGACGGCGATGTTCACGAGTGCAGTCACGGTGTCAGGTCCTCTCGGCCTTCTCGCTACTTCAGCGGTATATATTTCAGTGCTGAACAACAAGTCGAGACGATAGCCCCAGATGTTTCAGTACGCAACTATTCAGCGTGATAGCTTTTGCCGGTGACGGAGACGCCCTGGCTCGACGACGAGGAACAACGCAGTTGGCGGGCGTTCGGGCTGGCCACCCGGCTGCTGCTCGACCGGCTGGAACGCGACCTCCAGGAGGCCGCTGGCATGCCGCCCACCTACTACGAACTGCTCGTCCTGCTGTCGGAGGCTCCCGGCCGTACGATGCGCATGAGTGAGCTGGCGCACTGGACCCACTCCAAGCCCAGCCGCATCACCCACGCGATCGGCAAGCTGGAGCAGGCCGGATGGGTGCGACGCGAACCGCTGGCCTCCGACCGGCGCGGCTGGCTCGCCGTACTCACCGACGAGGGGTTGGCCGCCCTGCGGGCCGCGGCCCCGCGCCACGTCGAGAGCGTCCGCGCCCACCTGATCGACGTCCTGTCGCCCGAACAGGTCAGCCAGCTCGGCGACATCAGCGAGAAACTGCTCGAACACCTCCTGTCCGGCTCCACGGCCCGGCCATCCGCATGAGTGCGGCGCCCGCAGCGGGTGCCGCCGACTACTCCGGCGCGGACGTGCCGGTGGAGAGCCGGTCCTGCCGGGACCACGGCAGCGGCTCGGAGAGGGCGCGGAGCGCTTCGCGGGCGTTGCGCCCCGCCCCGGCGGAGACCTCGCCGCCGTCCTGGTCGCGGGCGACGGCCAGGGCCAGCCCTTCCACCGGATCGAAGGAGAGCGTGACGGTGTGCCCGCCGACCAGCAGCGCGTCGGCGGCCGGAAGGTCTGATGGGGCCGGGTCCAGCAGGGCGTGGGCCGCGATCAGGCCGGCGACCGGGGTGCGGTGGCGGCCCAGCAGGACGGGCTCCCCGTACGGGTCGGTGACCTGACGGACGAGGTCGCCGAGCTTGGACCGCGCCGTCGACACCGGTATGAGGGGCAGGCCGCTCCAAACCCCGCCCACCTTCGACAGTGGCACCAGCCCGGCCCACTGCCAGCGCTCCCGGGTGATCAGGACCGTGTTGCCGTTCCTGGCCTCCTCGATGAGTGAGCTCCAGGTGGCGCGGGCGTCTTCGACGGAGAAGGGGGTGCCGAGGAGCGCCACAAGTTCGTCGTACGACAACCGCTCCGAGTTGATCATGTAAATATCGTAAGGCGCCTTACGAAATCCCGCAAATCGAGGCCCGGCAGGGCGATGTGCGGCGATGCTCGACGCCCGCGCGAGTGATGCTCAGGACTCTGTGAGCTTGCCCAGCACCTCCACCACGGCGCCGGCGCCGTCCTCGGCTTGGAGCCGTTCCGAGAGTGCCGCGGCCCGGCGCCGGTAGGAGGGCTCGGTCGCGGCGGTACGGAGCGAGGCCGCGAGCCGTTCGGGAGACAGGCGGCCGAACGGGATCGACGACGGGGCCACACCGAGCGCGACCAGCCGGGACGCCCACAGCGGCTGGTCGGCCAGCGCGGGCAGCCCGACGGCCGGTACACCCGCCCGCACCCCGGCCCCGGTGGTGCCGCCGCCGCAGTGGTGGGCGACGGCGGCCATGCGTGGGAAGAGCCAGTCGTGCGGCACGTCCCCGACACCGAGCACGTCGTCGTCCAGCGTTCCTGGCACGCCGGTCTGCAGCACGCCGCGCAGTCCGGCCAGCCGCAGGGCGCGCAGTGCGAGGTCGGTGTAGTGCTCGGCTCGCGGGCCTGCCTGGCTGCCGAAGCCGACGTACACCGGGGGCGGGCCCGACGCCAGGAAGTCGCGCAGGCGCGCGTCCGGCCGCCACCCTGGCGGGCGGACGGGCCACCAGTAGCCCGTCACCTCCAGCCCTTCCCGCCAGTCCGCGGGCCGGGGCAGCACCGACGGGCTGAACCCGTGCAGCACCGGCCATCGGGTGGCCTCCCGCCGCCGGTAGACGGCCCGCGAGCGCATCGGCGGCAGCCCGAGCCTGGCCCGCAAGTCCTTGGCCGATCCGACGTGCGCGGGCGAGGGCACCGCGAACGCCAGCCGGGCCGCGGTACGGTTCCCCCACCGTCCGAGCGACCGGTTGAGAGCGCTCAAGACGGGCGGAAACTCTCCGGTGGGCTCCACCGGCTGCAGGTGCACCCCGACGCTCGGCACGTTCATGGCCTCGGCGACGTGGTATCCGGCCGAACCGGCCACGTTGAGAAGCAGGACGTCCGCCCCCTGCTCCGCGGCCCGGACGATGCCGTCGGCGACCTGCCTGCTGTACTCGGCGAACATGGCCAGTTTGGCGGCCGGCGGAACCCGCGCCCCGCCCTTGCCTGCGGGAATCAGGGGAAGCGGGTCGCCGGGAATGGCGCGGTGCTCCAGGCCCGCGCCGGTCACCAGCGCGGCGTGCGGGTGGTGGCAGGCGATCGCCACCTCGTGACCGGCCGCACGCAGCCGCACCCCCAGCCCGGTGTACGGCGCGACATCGCCCCGCGTGCCCACTCCGACGATCAGTACGCGCATGAGCCCCACCTCCGTTTATCATGCAGTCGCATGGTATTAACGGCGGACGCCTTATGGCAATGCGACCGCATGATAAAAGTTGGAGCGGATGCCGAAGATCGTCGACCACGAGGCACGCCGGCGGCACATCGCCGAGGCCGTACACCGCGTCATCGACGCCAAGGGCATGGACAGCGTCAGCCTGCGTGAGGTCGCGGCCGAGGCCGGCATGTCGATGGGAGCGGTGCAGCACTATTTCGCCAGCAAGGACGAGATGCTCCTGCTGGCCCTGGGGCACCTCAACACCCGGATCAGTCTCCGGGTGGCCGCCGTCACGCATGACGGCACCCCGCTGGGCCTCCTGCGCGTGGCCCTCCTGGAACTGCTGCCCCTGGACGACGAACGCCGCTTCGAGGCCCGCGTGGGACTGGCCTTCCTCGCCCGCTCGGTCGTGGCCGGCGACCTGGCCGCCCTGCTGCGGGAGGGTCTGCCGTACGTCGTGGGCTTCTACGCCGGCCAGATCAGAGCCGCCCAGGCGGCCGGGCAGGTGGAGGGCGACCTCGACGCCGACCAGGAGGCGGTCATGTTGTTCGCCTTCGCCCAGGGAATGGTGAACCCCGTCCTGATCGGCCACTACACGGTGGAGGACGCCGTGTCGGCCGTCGACTATCAACTCAGGCGACTGCGCGGCGGGTACTGAGGGTGTCGCATCGCGTTCCGGTACTGACTCGAAGATCGGCCGCTTCGCGACGGTCTTCGACAGGTCAAGTGCGGAAAGGGAGATCGTCGACATCTTCGAGTCGGCCGAGGAGGCGCAAGTGGTTTCAACGGCTCTGCCTGTGCCACCGGTAAAAGGCGGCAGGGTGTCGAGATGACGAAGATCTCCAAGCGAATGGTAGACGCATTTGGACTGTGCAGCGCACAACCAGGAAGTGTGCCGGGAGATACTCTCGCACATCGGGGCGAGTTGGCCGGATCGAGTGCAGGACGACCTGTTGTGGGAGGTCGGCCCCATCAAGGAACGGCTACCTGACTTCCAGATCAGGAGGGTTCATCCACTCGGTCCAGGTCATGGCTACATGTATTTTTCCGTGGGGGCGTTCGCGTCCTCTGCCGAGCCCGGATGGGAATTCTTCATAAAAGCTCCGACGGATTCCATGCGGCATGTGGAAACCCTTGCCGTGGTCGCCCATTATCACGCTTTCCCTCAGCATCGCCTCTCTCCGGGGTCGATCGTGGATCTCGGTCGTCCGTGGTCGGAAGGTTCGGAGCATCGGCATCTGCTGGTATCGTGGCCGCATTCCCTGGATACTCGAACGGCAACCTGTGCGACTGCGCTCGGCGAGATAACCTTTTTGTGGCTTGTCGCCATTTCGGAAAGCGAAGCAGCGTTTGCTCGTCGTTTCGGCGTAGACCCTCTCGAGGATCGACTGGAAAGTGCGGGAGTCAATGTCATCGACCCGCTCAGAGAGTCGGTGGTCTAGCATCCGTTGCCGGTAGGGCTGTGCTGGATCATCCGTGCAAGGTCATGTGACGGTAGTCCTGGGGCGCTATGCCGTAGGCCCTTTTGAAGGCGCGGCTGAAGTGTTGCGGGTGGGGTAGTCCCCAGCGGGCGGCGATGGCGTGGACGGGTTGTGACGCGTGGGCGGGATCGGCGAGGTCGCGGCGGCAGTGGTCCAGGCGTCGTTCTCTGATCCAGCCGCTGATCGTGCGGCCCTGCCGTTGGAAGATGCGCTGGGCGTACCGGATCGAGACGTGGTGGGCCTCGGCGATCGTGGACGGGGACAGCAGGGGGTCGCTCAGGTGCCGCTCGATGAAGGCGTGGATCTGCATGCCCAGGGTGGCCTCGCGGGTCTCCGGCGGCAGGTGGGTGTCGGCTTCGAGTTCGTGGGCGACGAGCGAGGTCAGGAGGTCCACCACGACGCCGCCGATCCGGACGGTGTCGGCGGGGCGTAAAGGGCTCGTGTCGGTGATCAGGTGTTGGAGGACCCCCTTGAGCAGGCCCCCGATGCCCGCTGTGCCGGGCAGGAGTGCGGGCATGATCCCGTTGGCCGCCGGGTCCGGTGGTAGGGGGAGCAGCGCCTTGGGCACATGGACGGTGACCTCGGAGCAGGTGCTGTCCTGGGCGTGGGTTTCTCCGACGAACGGCTGCGAGGTGTCGTACAGCAGCAGGTCCCCTTCGGCCGCGACGAAGTTCCGGTCGGCTTGGGAGAAGCGCGCGTTCCCTCGCCGGATCATCCCCAGCACGTACATCTCCGGATCGGACCGCCGGATCAGGCGGGAGGGCCTGTGGGTGGTGAGCGGGGGATGGGTCAGCGCGGTGATCTGCACGGAACCCAGGTCCGCCATTCCCAGCCGCGCCCGGAAGTCGGAGGCGTATTCGCTGGTGAAAAGGGTGGGGACGTGGGTTTTGGCGGTCAGTTCGCACCAGCCGTCATATCGCTGCGGCGCCGGTAGGTTATTGGTGGAGAAGATCGTCTCTATCGCCATTTGTCCCCCGGAGTGGGAAGTGGGCCGTCATAGCGCGGAGGCGAGAAGGGGTACAGAGCAGCCTAATACGTCCCATGGTCGGACCCGGATTCGGGGCATCCGGTAAACGATCCGGTCAACCGGCCGATTTCCCGCTGTCCGACGGTTCGGGGGCTGCTGGGGGTCGGGGGTGGGTGATCGCGGATCCGGGGGCAAGGTCGTCGTCGACCCGTCTCGATCACGTGTTGTCCGGGCGGGGGCGTCGGGCGTGACGGGTGTGCCGGCCTCGTGCTCCGGCGGAGCCCTTGCGGCCTTACGGGTGTAAGGGGTAGCTTCGAGGTTGTCCTTACGGCTGTAAGGGGGAGGGTGTGGTCGGCTCGCGTCGGCCTGTGCGGGGAAAGGTGTCATGGCCGCGGATAGGCGGGTAGCCGCAATTGCCGGGGTGCTGGTCATCGTGGGGATGGTCGCCGGGGTGTTGAGTGTTGTTCCCGTGCTCGAAGAACCGGACTACCTGGCTCTCGTTTCTGCGAATGAGAGCCAGTTGGTCAGCGGTGCGATTTTTCAGTTCGTCATGATCCCCGCCTGT
This sequence comes from Nonomuraea antimicrobica, assembly GCF_039536965.1. Taxonomy (NCBI): domain Bacteria; kingdom Bacillati; phylum Actinomycetota; class Actinomycetes; order Streptosporangiales; family Streptosporangiaceae; genus Nonomuraea; species Nonomuraea antimicrobica. The sequence continues at coordinate 18,192 of NZ_BAAAZP010000010.1, forward strand.
GCCGGGTTCGCGCTGTGCCTTTATCCGGTATTGAGGAGGGAGAACGAAGCGCTCGGCCTGGGGTTCGTGGGATTCAGGCTGATCGCGGTGGCGTTCCATTTTGTCGGCGTTATTCTCCTGCCTTTGTTTCTGGTGCTGGGGCAGGAGTTCGCCCGAGTCGGTGTCTCGGGCGCGTCCCACATCGAGGGTCTGGGCGAGTTGCTGCGGACGGCGCGCGACCTGGTGAATCATGTCGCGTTGATCGTCTCGCTGAGCCTCGGGGATCTTCTGTTGTTCGGTGTTCTCTATCGGTCGAGGCTCGTTCCTCGGTGGTTGTCCGCGTGGGGGCTGCTCGGGGCCGGATCGGCCGGGTTGGCGAGCTTCCTGGTGCTGGTCGGGCTGACCGAGGTCGTCACGCCGCTCTACCTGGCCATGAACGTGCCGTCGGCCCTGCAAAGCGTGGTCCTGGCACTGTGGCTGATCGTGAGGGGTTTCGCGGCAAGGACCTCACGGGCCGCCGGCGCGACTGGCGCGTGGTGAACCGGTCACGCCGGGCCGCTGCCGTAAGGGCGAGTGATCACTTCCAGGTTGTGTCCGTCGGGGTCGGCGAAGTACATTCCGCGTCCGCCGCCGTTCGTGTTGATCGTGTCCGCCTTCTGGTGACCCGGATCGGCGAAGTACGTGATGCCACGGGCGCGCAGCCGGTCCCAGACGGCGTCGAACTCGTCCTCCGAGATCAGGAACGCGTAGTGCTGCGAGACCACCGGCCCGTCCGCGGCGATGAAGTCCAGGCTGACGCCGTTGGACGTCTCGACCACCGCGAAGGGACCGAACGCCGAAGGCTCCGGCAGACCGAGCACCCCGGCGAGGAAGGCGGCCGATCGATCCTTGTCCCGCGCCGAGACAACCGTGTGATTGAACTCGATTGCCATGTGCAGTCCTTTCTTCAAACGTGTCGGGATGGGAAACAGCCAGGTGGAGGCCGAGGTCAGTCGCGCGCGGGCCCGACGGCGGCCGGTACGGGAGCCGGAGGGCGGTCC
>NZ_BAAAZP010000010.1:19233-47532 GCF_039536965.1 Nonomuraea antimicrobica
CGGTCCTGAGCGCGGCGGGCGTGCCACGCGGCGACGGCCACGACGATCAGCCCGGCCGACGCGACGACGGCGCCGATCGCGGGCGGCCCGGCGTAGCCCAGCCCGGACAGCGACACGCCGCCCAGGTAGGCGCCGACCGCCGCGCCGAGGTTGAGCGCGGAGCCGCCCGCCGCGGTGGCCAGCAGCGGCGCCTCGACGGCCTGCTCGACGAGCCTGGTCAGGAACGGCGCGACGACCGCGAAGGCCGCGGCGCCGACCACGGTCAGTGCCGATGCCGCCAGCAGGGGTTCGGCCGCGCCCACGGCGAGGACCGCGAGACCGGCGACGAGCACCGCGAGCGCCACCCCGAGCGCGCGAACCTGGTTGCGTCCGCCCGCCCAGCCGCCGAGCGTGTTCCCGGCCAGGAGCCCGAGCCCGAACAGCGCCAGCAGCCACGCGACCGCGGTCCCTGGGAACCCGCCGACCGAGGTGAGCAGGGGCGTGACGTAGGTCAGCATGGCGAACAGGCCGCCGAAGGCCGCCATGCCGATCGCCAGCGTGAACCAGACCTGCGCCCGGCCGAAGGCGAGCAGCTCGCGCCGCAGGGTGGGCGGGACGTCCGGCGGCGGCGTGCCGGGCAGGGTGATCCGGCTCAGGACGAGGGCCCCCGCGGCGAGCGCGGCGATGGCCCAGAACGTCGCCCGCCAGCCGAGCTGCTGGCCCAGGATCGTGCCCAGCGGAGTGCCCACCACGTTGGCGATGGTCCCGCCGGCGAACACGACGGCGATCGCCCGGGATCGCTGCCGCGGGGCGACCAGCTCCGCGGCGAGCACCGCCGCGATCGGCAGGAACGCCCCCTGCCCGAGCGCACTGAGCACCCGGCTCGCCATCAGCACCGGATAGTTCGGCGCGAACGCCCCCACCAGGTTCCCGACGACGAACACGGCCGCGGCGGCCAGGAGCAGGGAACGCCGCGGGAGCCGGGTGCCGGCCGCCACGAAGACCGGGCCGCCGACGACGATCGTCAGCGCGTAGGCGGAGATCAGCATGCCCGCCGCGGGCAGCGAGACCTTGAGGTCGGACGCCACGTCGGGCAGCAGCCCGGTGAGCACGAATTCGGCCGTTCCCATGACGAACGCGCTCAGTGCGAGCCCGAGCACGGAGACCGAGAACACTCCGGTGCCTCGGGGTTCGATGCGCATGATGCCCCGTCCCGGCTACACCGTGCGCAGCGGCGTCAGCGCGGCGGCGACACGGGCGAGCCGGCCGCCCTGGAAGTGCGCGGCGCGCAGTTGCTCCTTGGTCGGCTCGCCCTCGCCGGAGATGTTGCTGATCCCGTAGGGATTGCCGCCGGCGGCGTGGATGATGTCGTAGTCCACGTAGCCGGTGGGCAGGATGACCGAGCCCCAGTGGTAGGCCACGTTGTAGAGGGCGAGCAGCGTCGACTCCTGCCCGCCGTGCCGCTCCCCGGTGCTGGTGAACGCCGTGAACGGTTTGCCCGCGAGGTGGCCGGCCTCCCAGATTCCGCCCGTGGTGTCCAGATAGCTCTTGAGCTGGGCGGCGACATTGCCGAACCGGGTCGGCGTGCCGACGGCGTATCCGTCGGCCCACACGAGGTCGTCCAAGGTGGCCAGCGGCATGTCGGCGGTGGCGTCCAGGTGCGCTCTCCAGTCGGGATTGCGGTCGACCACGTGCGCCGGCGCAGTCTCGGCGACCCGCAACAGCCGGACGTCGGCGCCGGCCTCTGCGGCGCCCTCGGCGATGGAGTGCGCGGTGGCATGTACGTCCGACCTGACGATCGGACCGATGATCAGCGACGAGGCCCGGATGCTGGCCGTGGCCGTCGATCACCCGTTCGCCGGCCGCGACGACGTGACGGCGGAGGACCTCGCCGAGGTCAAGGTGACGTACATGCCGAAAATTCCCCGGGAGCTGATGGACGCCTTCATTCCTCCCCGGACGCCCAGCGGCCGGCTCATCCCCCGGCTGACCGTGCATTCCATGGGCGAACTGCTTCCGCTCGTCGCTCTCGGGGAACTGGTGCAGCTGACCGTCACCTCATTCGCCCGGCATTACCGCTACCCGGGGGTGACTTACGTCCCGATCACGGGAATTCCGTCGTCGCGGACGGCGTTGGCGTGGCTTACTCGCAAAACGGACATTCGTATCGAAGCATTCGCCCGGACCGTGCGGGAAGTGCTCGATGAGGCGGACCAGGACGACGGCGACGCGGCGCCGTGACTCCTCGCGCGCGGGCCGACGCCCCGAGGCGTCACCGCACCGTACGGAAGAAGGCCCTGATGTCCTCGACGAGCAGGTCGGGCGCCTCCATGGCGGCGAAGTGGCCGCCCCGGTCGAACTCCGACCAGTGCACGACCTTGTGGTCGCGTTCGGCGATCCGGCGGACGCCCGGGTCACCGGGGAAGACGGCGACACCGTGCGGCAGCGGCGAGTACGCGGCGGCGGAGCCCCACGACGCCTGCGACTCCTTGTAGAGGCGGGCCGAGGACCCGCCGGTCCCGGTGAACCAGTAGATGCTGATGTCGGTGAGCAACTGGTCGATGTCGACCGCGTCCTCGGGAAGCTCGCGCGCCGGGTCGGTCCACTCCTTGAACTTCTCGGCGATCCACGCCATCTGCGCGGCGGGAGAGTCGTGCAGGCCGAACGCCAGCGTCTGCGGCCGGGTCGCCTGGATCACCGCGTAGCCCGAGCCGTCCTGGTCCTGGTACTGGCCGAGCCGGGCCAGCTCGGCCTCGGTGAGCCCCTCGAACTCGGACGGGTCGCCCGTGGGGAAGCCGAGCCCGCCGTTGACGTGCACGCCCACGACGTGCGCGGCGTCGGCGCGGCCGAGCATCGGTGAGATGACCGCGCCGGTGTCACCGCCCTGCGCGCCGTAGCGCTGGTAGCCCAGGCGGTGCATCAGCTCGGCCCACGCCCCGGTGACGCGGCCCATGTCCCAGCCGGGCTCGGTGGTCGGCCCGGAGAAGCCGAATCCGGGGATCGACGGGGCGACGACGTGGAACGCGTCGGACGGGTCGCCGCCGTGCGCGGCGGGGTCGGTGAGCGGCCCGATGACCTTCGTGAACTCGGCGACCGAGCCGGGCCAGCCGTGCGTGATGATCAGCGGGAGCGCGTCCTGCTCGGGCGAGCGTACGTGCAGGAAGTGCACGTTCTGCCCGTCGATGTGCGTCGTGAACTGCGGGAACGCGTTCAGCTCGGCTTCGGCGACACGCCAGTCGTATCGGGTGCGCCAGTAGTCGGCCAGCCGGCGCGCGTAGTCGGCAGGGACGCCGTAGGACCAGCCGACCCCGGGCAGTTCGTCCGGCCAGCGGGTGGCGGCGAGCCGGTCGCGCAGGTCGTCGAGCTGTGCCTGCGGGACGTCGATATGGAACGGGTTGATCTGCGGGTTCTCGTTCATGTCGGCTAACGTAGGCGTTGGTTAGGACAGGTTCGGTCCTAGGATGGCCATCATGTTGGAGACCTCGGCGCGGCTGCTGCGGCTGCTGTCGCTGCTGCAGGCGCCCAGAGACTGGCCGGGGGCGGAGCTCGCCGAGCGGCTGGGCGTCTCGGCCCGTACCATCCGCCGCGACGTGGACCGGCTGCGCGAGCTGGGATACCTCGTGCACGCCACCGCCGGGACGCCCGGATACCGCCTCGGTGCCGGCACCGGGGTCCCGCCGCTGCTGCTCGACGACGACGAGGCCGTCGCGGTCGCCGTCGGACTCGGCACCGCCGTGGCCTCCGGCGTGGCCGGGATCGAGGAGACCTCGGTCCGCGCGCTGGTCAAACTCGAGCAGGTGCTGCCGCCCCGGCTGCGGCAGCGCGTCGGCGCCCTGCGCTCGGCCACGGTCCCGCTGCGGTCCCCGTCCGGCGCGGTGGACCCGGCCGTGCTCACCGCGATCGCCACGGCCGTGCGCGACCGGGAGAGCCTGCGGTTCGACTACCGCGCCCGCGACGGCGCCGAGGGCCGCCGTACCGCCGAGCCGCACCGGCTGGTGAGCTCGGGACGCCGCTGGTACCTGGTCGCGTGGGACACCGGCCGGAGTGACTGGCGGATGTTCCGCGTCGACCGGATGCGGCTGCGTACGCCGAACGGGCCGCGCTTCGCGCCCCGCGAGCCGCCCGGCGGCGACCTCGCCCGCTACGTGTCGGAGGGGATCTCCACCTATCCGTACCGCTACCGCGGCCGGTTCACCGTGCGCGCGCCCGCCGACGTCGTCGCCGCCCGGATGCCGCCCACCGTCGCGGCGGTCGAACCGGCCACGGACGACACGTGCGTGGTCAACGCCGGCGCCGACTCCCTCGACGCGCTCGCCGCGTGGGTCGCGCAACTCGGCGCCCCGTTCGAGGTGCACGAGCCGCCCGAACTCGTCGAACACGTCCGCGCCCTCGGCGCCCGCCTCCTCGACGCGGCGGGCGCCCCTGGCCCGCGCGACGACCGGTCATCCGCCGGTCGGCTCCCGTAGACAAAGCGCGAGCCGGGTACGGTCACGCAGCCCCAGCTTGCGGAGCATTTTCGACCCGTGATTCTGCACGGGATCCAGCTCCTCGGCGGGCTGATCCGTGAGTGTCAGAGCCGGATGCCCTTGATGATCTTCGCCAGCTCCGGCACGAGAGGCTGGGCGGCCATCACGGTGACGACCACACCCTTGCGCTCGACCCAGCCCGCGTAGCGGCCGTGGCCGAGCGCGCCGTCGCCCTCCTGGGTGAGCACCTGACGGTTGCCGATCTTCGTGGTCTTCGTGTCGCCGGAGAACGTGCCGATCTCGAACGGCGCGTTCTTGAGCTGCGCCGGCGTGCTCGCCTTCGGCCAGCACACCACCCGCACCCACAGCGACCGGTGCCGGCGGTCCGTGCCGTCGCGGTCGTCCGACCACTGGTAGCCGTACTCGGTGATGCCGTCGTGCCTGGTGACGACGACCTGTCCGTACGTGAAGCCCTTCGGGAGGTGGTTGACGCGGACGCCCTCGATGGCGGCGGCGCCCCTGGCCGGCTTGTCGATCGCGGAGTCGGCCGATCGCTTCGCCTCCGCCTTGGTGGGGACGGGGCAGCTTGGGCGCTCCGCCGCCTGGGCGGGGAACGCTACGAGGGCCGCGGCCACAGGCAGTGCGGACAGGGCGGCGAGCTTCTGAATCTTGGTCATGCCGGATTGGATGTGGCGGATGACGGAAAGGTTCGTGCGGATGCGGTACCGCGTCATGGAGAGGGGAGCCCGGTCCGGTAGGCCGGCGTCACCGGTGCTGACGTTGCTCGGCGGGCTGGCGAGGCGGTGACGGGCTCTGCCGGTGGGTGGTGGCGAAGCGTCTGCGGTAGTCGGTGGGGGTGGTGCCGAGGTGGCGGGCGAAGGCGCGGCGCAGGGTTTCGTCGCTGCCGAGGCCGCTGTGGTGCGCCGCGGAGGTGATGCTGTGCCCGCTGAGGAGGAGTCGCTGGGCGTGGTCGAGGCGGACGCGCTCGACCCAGCGGGCCGGGGTGGTGTTCAGCTCTGTCTGGAACAGCCGGGTGAGGTGCCTGGTGCTGACGGCGGCGTACGCGGCCATGGCGGGCAGGCTGTGGTCGGCGGCCGGGTCGGCGAGCACGGACGCGGTCAGCGAACGGAGCAGGTCGCTGCGCGCCGGCGGGGTCGCCAGCGCCGTCGAGAACTGTGACTGGCCGCCCGGGCGCTGCATGAACACGACCAGCTCGCGGGCGATGTCGCGGGCCACGTTCGCTCCGTGGTCGTGCTCCACCAGCGCGAGGGCCAGATCGATGCCCGCGCTGATCCCGGCCGAGGTCAGGTAGCGGCCGTCACGGACGTGGAGGGCGTCCGGCTCGACGCGTACGCGGGGGTGGCGGCGGGCGAGGGTCTGCGCGTGCCGCCAATGGGTGGTCGCCCGGCGGCCGTCGAGCAGGCCGAGCGCGGCGAGGACGAAGGCGCCGCTGCAGACAGAGGCGACCCGTGCCGCCTGGTCGGCGAGGGCGCGGGCGGCCGTCAGCAGGTCGTCGTCGGGGCCGCGCACGGCGAGGTGGTCGGCCCCGGCGACCACGAGCGTGTCGACGGGCCCGGCGTCGGCCGCCGCGGTCGTCGCGGCCAGCGTCGGACCGGAGGCCGCCGGGACGTCGCCGCCGCGAGGGGAGACCAGGACCGGCGCGTAGGGGTGGCCGAACTGGCCCGCCTGGTGCAGCACCTCCAGAGGCCCGCTGACGTCGAGCAGGGTCACGCCGTCGAACACCAGGAAGGCAACCCGATGCGTCATGTCCGAATCTGTGGTCTACGTGTCGGAATGGACATGGTGCCAGCATACGGCACGGGGCGAACCTGGAGGAGTCAACCGATCGCGAGCCCTGAGAGGCAGACATGATGAGTGAATCGATCGCGGGCGTGCGGATCCCGGGCAGCGCCCTGGCACGAGAGGCGACCGAGTTGGTCCGCGAGGCCGCTCCGCCGCTGCTGTTCGACCATTCCCGGCGGGTGTTCCTGTTCGGGTCGCTGCGCGGCCGGGAGCTGGGGCTGACCTTCGACCCCGAACTGCTGTACGTGGGGGCGATGTTCCACGACCTGGGGCTGACCGAGCGCTTCCGCCGTACCGACCAGCGTTTCGAGATCGACGGCGCGGACGAGGCCCGCCGTCTGCTGAACGCCCACGGCATCACCGGCGAGCCCGCCGACCGGGTCTGGGCGGGGATCGCCCTGCACACCACCCCGGAGATCCCGCTGCACATGGCCCCCGAGGTGGCCCTGGTCACCCGTGGCGTGGAGCTGGACGTCCTGGGCATCGGCTATCACGCGGTCTCCGACGAGCAGCGGGCGGCCGTGGTCGCGGCCCACCCGCGGTTCGACTTCAAGAACCGGATCCTCGCCGCGTTCACGGAGGGCGTCAAGGACCGTCCGGAGACGACGTTCGGCAACGTCAAGGCCGATGTGCTGGCCCACTACGTCCCCGGCTTCCATCGGGGCGACTTCGTCGAGGTGATCAAGAACTCCGACTGGCCCGAGTAACCGTCCTCGCGTCAGGCGGGTTTCGCGGTGCGGGTCAGCCAGGCCGCGCCGCCGAGCAGCGCCGCCGTCGCAACGGTGACGGCCGTCAGGCTGACCACCTCGGTGAACCAGAACGGAGTGACGGCGACGGCGATGAACGGCGACAGGAGGGCAGCCGTCCTGCGGCCCACAGAGGAGCGCAGGACCGGCACCGCCACCGTGCCCAGGGCGGCCGCCATCAGGACGGGCCCGGCCACCCCGGGCAGCAGGCCGGCCACGACGCCCGCGACCGGCAACCCGACCGCCCCGGCCAGGATCCGCCGCGACCCCGCGGGGCCGGGACGGTACGACGGCGCGAGGGTCAGCAGCGCCGCGCAGAGAAGCTCCGGAAGGGCGGGCAGCAGCGTGCCCCCGGGGATCCACGGCGTCCCGTAGACGAGAAGCACGTCGCCCAGCACGATGGTCCCCGCGGGGAGGGCCGCCAGCTTTGTCACGACGTACGCCGCCACGGCCCACGCGCAGGCGATCGCCGCCCATCGCCGGCCCAGCCACACCAGCAGGGTGACCAGCGCGTACGGCAGGGCGTTCACCACCAGGGGGAGGGCCTGGTCGAAGGTGAACGGTTCGATGTACCAGGCGGTGCGGAACACCTGGGCGCCGCACAGCGTGAGAGGCGCGAGGAGGGTTGCCAGGCCGACGGCGGACGACCAGCGTCGCCGCGAGCCGGGTGACGCGATGCGGCGCAGCCGGATCGCCAGGCCGCCGCGTACCAGGTCGAACGCGTCCCGCACGGACGGGCGGCTGCGGCCGGGAGGCGAGGCCGCCAGCAGCACGGCCAGCATCTCCTCCTCGTGCAGCGCCCGGTGGTCCTTCGGATACCAGGTCAGCAGCCGGCGGTAGCGCCGTTCGAGCGTGGTCACGAGGCGCCGCCGAGGGAGAGGCGCCTGGCGGGGTCGCGGCGCAGCCGGGCGGCGGCGGTGTCGGCGTTCCTGCGCAGCCGGTCGGCCTCGGCGGACAGCCGGGCCGCGCCGTCGGCGGTGAGCCGGTAGTAGCGGCGGGCCCGGCCGTCGACGACCTCCTCGCGGTCGGTCTCGATCAGGCGCTCGCCCTGGAGCCGGTCGAGCGCGGCGTACAGGGTGCCGGCGCGCAGCCGCACCCGCTCGCCGGAGATCTCCAGGACGTCGGTGATGATGCCGTAGCCGTGCTGCGGCCCGGCCGCCAGGGCCGTCAGGATCAGGAACGTCGGTTCCTGCATCGACCTGTTCTTCATATTGTCGATATATACCGACTATCTGACTATGGCGCAAGCCGGGCCCGACCGGCCCGCCCAGGAGCCGGACGGTGGTGCGGAGGTCCGGCTCCTGGGCGGAGGCCGTCAGTAGCCGACGTCGAGGAAGCTGAGCTTCTGCAGTCTCTGGTCCCAGCTAACGGGCTGCTGCACGGCGACGCTGTTCTCCTCCCCGCCTGCCGACACCTGGATGCACAGCCTGCTGTTCTGGTTGATGAAGTGGTACGACTCGATCGTCCACGTCTGGTTGGCATTGAACGAGGTGCTGCACGTCGACTGGACGATGCGCGCGCCGGCCGCGCCGCTGGCCTCGACGACGGCCATGCACAGGCCGCTCCAGCGGTTCTTGAGGCGGTACCTGCTCGGCTCGGACTCCGGCTGGATCTCCTCGAACACCCACTGCTGGTCGGTCATGAGCTTGGTGCACGTCGCCTGCACGATCGAGGCGTAGCCGGTGCTGCTGTTCAGCGGCCGCAGGCACTTGCCGGTCTGCTGGTTCTTGAGCTGGTAGCCGTGGGTCCCGAAGTCGACCGCGGACGAGGGAGCGGTGAGGGCCGACATGGTGGCCGCGGCGGCGACGGCGACCGTGGCCGCCTTCACGACGAGGCTGCGCAATCCGGGCATGGCAAATCTCCTGACGCGAGAGGTATGAGGGGACTCCGTGGAGCGGAGCCCGTGATGACACGCGGGCCCGGACTGCGGGCCCGCGTGAACCAGGTCGAAGCTGATGACGAACGCGATCGGACGCGGACAGAACGTCCGCAGGGCTCTCCCGGCGGTGAACGTTCACACCACGTCTGACAAGCAGGATCGTAAGATCACGATCGGGCGGAACGGTGAACGACGGCGGAATCGGGCAGGAACCGTCCACGATCAACGGGGATACCCGGGTGCCGTACCGGCCGGGTTCGCGCCCGGTGGCCGGGACGACGCCACGGCGATGTGCGGGCGCCCGGTGATGGGGTGCGGGCCGACATGGGCGCGTACGCCGAAGACCTCCTCGATGAAGGCCGGGGTCAGCACCTCCAGGGGCGGGCCGTGCCCGGCGACGCGGCCCTCGCGGAGCACGACGACCTGGTCGGCGTAGGCGGCGGCCTGGTCGAGGTCGTGCAGGGCGGCCAGCAGCGTGAGCCCGAACGAGCGGATCAGGTCCAGGAGAAGGAGCTGGGAGCCGACGTCCAGATGGTTGGTGGGCTCGTCGAGGATCAACAGCGGCGCCTCCTGCGCCAGCGCGCGGGCGAGGAGCACGCGCTGCCGTTCGCCGCCGGACAGGGTGGTCATCAGCCGGTCGGCGGCCCACTCCATGCCGACCCTCTCAAGAGCGGTGACGACCGCCGCCCGGTCGGTGGCGGTGTCGCGGTCGAGCGGGCGTTTGCGGCTGTGGCGGCCGGTGGCGACGATCTCGGCCGCGGAGAACCCCTCGGGCGCCTGACCGTGCTGGGGAAGGATCGCGCGGTGGCGGGCGGCCTGGCGGGGCCGCATGCGCCACAGGTCCTGCCCGTCGAGCCGGACGACGCCCGCCGACGGCCGCAGCGACCGGTAGACGGTACGCAGCAGCGTGGACTTGCCGCTGCCGTTGGGGCCCACCAGCGCGACGAACTCACCCGGCCCCGCGGTCAGGGCGACGCCGTCCACGATGGGACGGTCGTCGATGCGGGCGCTGACACCCGCGAGGTCAAGACGCATCGCCGCCTCCCCTCGCGCGGCGGCGCAGCAGCCACAGGAAGAACGGCACGCCCAGCCCGGTGGTGAAGATCCCGACCGGCAGCTCGTTCGGCCGGTCGGCGACGCGGGCCGCCAGATCCACCAGCACCAGGAACAGCGCCCCGGCCAGCAGCGAGACGGGCAGCACGCGGCGGTGGTCGGCGCCGACGACGAACCGCACCATGTGCGGGACCATCAGCCCGATGAACCCGATGCCGCCGACGACGCCGACCACGGTGGCCGTCAGCAGCGACCCGGCGACCAGCAGCTCGATCCGCAGGACGGCCACCGGCACGCCGATGGCGATGGCCGCCTCCTCGCCCGCCGCCAGCGCGTTGAGCGCGCGGGCCCGCACCGCCAGCCAGACCATGCAGAAGACGATGAGCAGCGCGGGAACGCCCAGGTCGGGCCAGGACGCCCCGGCCACGCTGCCCATCAGCCAGAACATGATGCCCTGCAACTCGGTGGCTCTGGACGTTGGCCAGGACGGTCTTCTCCAGGCCCAGCAGGATGAAGCTCTCCACCTCGCCGACGCTGGTGCCGTTGAGGATCAGCACGCGCTGGGGCGGCCTGGCGAAGGTGACCCGCATGCCGCAGTTGTCGAAGGTCAGGGGGTAGTCGGTCCGGGCGGGGGCCGAGGCGGCGAGGCCGGTGGCCGCGCCCGCAGGACCGCCGGAGCCGGCACCGGCACCGCCACCGGCACCGCATCCGGTGGCGGTCACGGCCACGAGGGCGGCCATGGCGATGGTGAGACGGGAAGAGGTCATGCGTGTGCGCTCTCTGTGGGTCGAATCCGATCGAACGTGCGCACGCCGGCAGAACGGTCAGCAGACGACCGGTGCGGCGGCGGCGAGGACCCGCAGGGCGAAGATGATCACGGCGAAACGACGCCGGGGCAGCGACGCGGCGCTGACGACCAAGCGCTGATGACCTAGCGCTGACGATCAGCGTCGTCTGTCAGCGTCGTCTGTCAGCGTTGTTTGACAGCGTTGCTTGTCAGGGCATCGGCGCGGACGTACGGCCGAGCCCGCCGGGCAGGCTCGGATTCACCGGATCACGCGGCCACCGCGGGCCGGGCCGCAGGCGGTCCGCGGAGCACGAGGACGTACCTGAGGAACAGCCGGACGCGCCCGCCCTCGTCCCGGCGGGCACGCGTGATCGGCCGCGGCCGGGCGGGGACCGGTCCGGCCGCGAGGAAGCACAGCACCAGCAGCGGGCGCAGCACCCATCCGGCCAGTTGCCGCACCAGCGCGCACAGGGCCGCCTCCAGCCAGCGCAGCCACACGGAGGTGAGCAGCACGCTCGCCGCGTGCACCAGCAACATCCCGAAGCCGGGGAACGCGGAGGCATGCACATGGACCATGCCGTCCATGCCGCTCATGCCTCCTGTGCCGCCCGTCCCCGTCATCGCGGCCGTTTCCGCATGATGCGCCGCCGCCGCCGCCACCGCCGACGACGTCGCCGCCTGCCGCTCCGCGCTCAGCGTGAGGAGGGTGTGCAGGATCACCTGCGACGCGGCCGTCGCGGGGAGGATGGAGGCGAGGGTGCGTTCGCGTCCGGTGAGAGCCAGCGCCGGCAGCAGGAGGAGCAGGAAGCCGCCCAGTGCCGCGTCCGGGTCGAAGGACCCTCCACCGGCCAGGTGCCCGAGCGTGGCCAGGGCGGCGCACGTGGCGGCGAAACTGGCCGCGCGCACCCACCGCACCACCGAGAACGGACCCATCGCCGTGATCCTCCCACACGGTCACCCGCGTCCGCGGATCAGGTGGCCAGTGCCCGGCCCTGTGAGATCAGCCGCCAGGGCCGGACACCGACGCGGCCGGACGCTCCACCGGTGGCGCGGCGGCGGGGCGCCGGGGCACGGCCAGGTACGACAGCAGCAGCCCGGCGGCGCTGAGCACGGCCCCGGCCAGGCCCGTCCAGCGCAGTCCCGCGGCGGTGACGACACCCGCGCCGATCACCGAGCCCATCGCGTGCGCCAGCATGAACGCGGCCACGTTGGCCGTGACCGCCAGGGTCGGGGCGGCGCCCGCGCGTGTCAGGATCAGGGACTGCAGCGGAGCGACGGTCGCGGTGGCCAGCAGCCCGAGCGCCAGCACCGCTGCCGCCGCCGTCGGCTTGTGCACGACGGCCAGCGGCAGCACGGCGAGTAGCGCCGTCAGGCACGCGAAGACACCCCGCAGCGTCGCGCCGACCGACCGATCGGCGAGCCGCCCGGCGACGAGGTTGCCCAGCAGGCTGCCCGCCCCGTACGCCAGCAGCAGCCACGAGACCATGGACGGGGTGAACCCGCTCACCTGGATCAGCATCGGCGCCACGTACGTGAACACCACCCCGACCCCGGCGAAGCCCACGGCCGTGGTGGCGATGCACACCAGCACCGGCCGCTTGGCCAGCACGGAAAGCTCCGCCGCGGCGCTCGTGGGCCGCGGCGCGACCCGCGGCAGCACGAACGCCAGCAGCGCCAGGCACGCCAGCGCCAGCACGGCCAGCGCGGCGAAGGGGAACCGCCAGTCCAGCCCTTGGCCGAGCGCCGAACCGAGCGGCACGCCGAGCAGACCGGCCACGGTCAGCCCGGAGGCCACGGCGGCGATCGCCGAGCCGGTCTGCCCGGGACGGGCCACGCCGGTGGCCACGATCAGCGCCAGCGCGAAGAACGTGGCATGCCCGATCGACGAGATGACCCGTCCGGCCAGCAGCATCGGGAAGTTCGGCGCCAGCGCGCTCACCACGCTGCCCGCCGCGAAGAGCGCCATCAGGGCGAGCATGAGCCCCTTGCGCGGCAGTCGTACGGTGGCGATCGCCACCAGCGGCCCGGCGATCACCGAGCCGAGCGCGTAGGCGGTCACCACCTGCCCGGCGGCGGCGACCGAGACCCCCAGGTCGGAGCCGATCTGGGGGAGCAGCCCGGCGGCCAGGTACTCGGCGGTGCCGACCACGAAGATGCTCACACACAGGGCGGCGAGTACCGCGAATGGTCCTTTCATGCGGTGGACGTTAAGCTCTGACATCCATGTCAGAGTCAAGGGAGGGACGTCGTGCGGATCGGGGAGTTGTCGCGTCGGACCGGGGTGCACGAGCGGTTGCTGCGCTACTACGAGCAGCAGGGCCTGCTGTGGCCGGAGCGGGCGGCCAGCGGCTACCGCTACTACCAGGAATCGGACATCGACACCGTCCAGCGCATTCGACGCCTGCTGGCCGCCGGGCTCAACACCGAGACCATCGCCCAGGTGCTGCCCTGCGTACGCGTCAGGGCCGGGGACCTGGTGCCCCTCTGCCCGGAGACCGTCGACAACCTGCGGCACCAGCGTGAACGCATCGCTCACGCCATCGAGGAGTTGCGGGCCTCGCGCGACCTGCTCGACGCCGTCATCGACGCCGGGCCCCTCCCCCTCTCACCACCGTCCGCCCACCCCTCGGCCTGACCCGCCCGCCCTGTCAGAGCCTGCGCGCATCACTTCGGAGGGCTCGCTGAGGAGGGCTCACTTCGGGGGCTCACGTTCGACGGTCGCGAGCCGGTTGCCTGGCGTCTTCCCCGCCGTCGTATTCCAGCCGTCGGAAGTGTGTCGTTGGTCACAACAGGCCCTTCATCTCATTACTTTCCTCTAGGTACCTACTATCTCCGCCCTAGTAGCTTCCTTCGAGTCCACGGACATCGACTGACTGGGAGTGAACATGATCGTGGTGACGGGAGCCACCGGAAACGTCGGACAGCCACTCGTGCGCGCGCTGGCCGAGGCCGGTGCACAGGTGACCGCGGTGTCGCGGAACATCTCACCGCGGCAGGCGCCGGCCGGAGTACGCCATCACCGGGCCGACCTGGCTCGGCCGGAGAGCCTCACGCCCGCGCTCGACGGCGCCGCGGCGCTGTTCCTGCTGACCTCGGGCGACTTCGTGACGGCCGGTGGCGACGTCGGCGACGTCCTTGAGGTCGCGAAGGCGGCGGGAGTTCGCCGGATCGTCCTGCTGTCCTCCCAGGGCGTGGCCACGGGAAGCCACCCCTCGACGCTGGAGGACCCGCTGACGCGGTCGGACCTCGACTGGACCCTGCTGCGGCCAGGGGGGTTCCACTCCAACACGTTGCAGTGGTCGGAAACGATCCGCACGCGGCGGACGGTCGCCGCGCCTTTCGGCGACGTCGCACTGCCCACCGTCGATCCGGTAGACATCGCCGAGGTCGCGGCGGCGGTGTTGCTGGGCGCCGGTCACGTCGGCAAGGCGTACGTGCTGACCGGACCGGCGCCGGTCTCCCCTCGCCGGCAGACCACGCTGATCGGCGAGGCGCTGGGGGAACCGGTCCGGTTCGTCGAGCAGAGCCGCGCGGAGGCCCGGGCTCAGATGCTGCGGTTCATGCCGGAGCCGGTCGTGGAGTCCACCCTCGGGATCCTGGGCACCCCGAAGGCCGCGGAACAGCAGGTCAGCCCCGACGTCGAGCGGATCCTCGGCCAATCACCCCGCACCTTCGCCGAATGGGCGCTCCGCAACGTGGCGGCCTTCAAGTAGTGCGGTCCCGTCCGGTGGTGTGGACGGTGGGGACCAGCCGCGTTGGGCCGTCGGGTCGGCGGACAGGTAGCGGCCCATGTGGTAGATGAGGGGTGTTCCCCGTTCGCCGCGGCAGAGGGCCACCAGAGGCTCCGCCAGGACGATCACATGGTCGCCGGCGGTCACCCGCTGTTCGGTCCGGCAGACCAGGACGGTGTCCGGGTCGCTCAAAACGGGCACACCGTGCGGCCCCGCCTGCCAGCGGGCGTTCGAGAACCGGTCGGCGCCCCGTGCGGCGAAGGCGCGGGCGATGTGGTGGTCGGTTCGCGCGAGGAAGTGGATGCCGAGGTGCTCCGCCTCGCCCACCACCGGCCAGGACGACGAACCATGATCAATGCAGAACGACACCAGCGGTGGCTCCAGCGACACGGAGGTGAAGGACGTGGCGGTGAACCCGGCCCGGCCCCGGCCGGCCACGGCAGCCGTCACGATCACCACGCCCGCCGCGTGGCGGCCCAGCAGCGTCCGGAACAGGTCCGGGTGGAGCGCCGCGACCATCTCATCTCCCGCTGTCGTGTGTCGTGGGGATCCTGCGAGACACCGGAGGAGACCCGGCGACCGCGGCGGCCACGGCGTTCCACTGGTCGGTCAGGTAGAAGTGGCCGCCTCGGAAGATCCGCAGGCGGAACCGGCCGGAAGTGTGCCGGCTCCACAGCCGGGCGTCGTCCACGGTCGTCAGCGGGTCGGCGTCGCCCGTGAGGGCGGTGATCGGGCAGGCGAGGGGCGCGCCAGGGGAGTACCGGTAGGCGTCCATGAGGCGCAGATCGCCTTGCAGGATCGGCAGGATCAGCTCCCTGAGCTCCCTGTCCTGGAGGATCGCGGCGTCCGTGCCGCCGAGCCGGCCCATCGCCGCCAGCGCGTCGCCGTCGCGCATGCGCGCGGACTCCTGACGCCCGGGGGCGCCGGTGCCGGAGACGAAGAGCTCCGTCGGCGGGCGGTCCAGGCGCCTGGCCACCTCGAACGCCACGATCGCTCCCATGCTGTGACCGAGGAACACCACCTCGCCGGCCTGCCGCAGCACGCCCGCGAGGCGGTCGCTCAACTCGTCGAGGTCGTCGGGGAACGGCTCGCCGAAGCGATCCTGCCTGCCGGGGTACTGGACGGCGAGGACCTCGAAGGACGGGGAGAGGGCGGTGGACAGGGGGCGGTAGAAGCCGGCCACACCTCCGGCATGCGGGAAACAGACCAGCCGGACCTCGGCTCGCGGCACCGGATCGAAGCACCTGATCCACCTGGCGGCCTCCCGATCACTCGGCACTGCGGCCTCCCGTGCCGTACGCGCTGGTCGTGGCACCCGCGGTCTCGCCGCCGTCGACGACGATCTCCTGACCGGTCATGAAGCGGGCGGCGGGGGAGGCCAGGAAGTAGAACATCTCGGCGATCTCCTCGGGCGCCGCGTGCCGTCCCGCCGGGATCCGCCGGTTGACGTCGTCCAGCATCTCCTGGGTGTACTCGGCCAACTGCATGGGGGTGAGCACCGCGCCGGGGCTCACGCACGCGGTCCGCACATGCGGGCTCAGTTCCAGGGCGAAGGTACGGCAGAGCGCCGCCACCCCGGCCTTGGTGGCGTTGTAGTCGGCGTAGAACGGGTAGCCGCGCAGCCCGTTCACCGACGCGGTGGCCAGCAGCACGCCCTCTCGCTGACGCATCATGTGCCAGGCCGCGCACTGCCACAGCCGCAGCACACCCAGCAGGTTCACGTCGACGATGGTGCGCGCGGCGGCCTCGGTCAGTTCCAGCACGCCGTGCCTGACGCTGATGCCGGCGTTGGCGACGACCACGTCGAGGCGCCCGCGTTCGGTGTGGACCGCGTTCACCGCCTGCCCGACGGCCGTCCAGTCGGCCACGTCGACCTCCATCCACCGGACCCCGGACTGGTCGGTGGCCGGTGGGTTCACGTCGAAGTTCACGACGTGGTCGCCGGAGCGGGCGAACCGTTCCGCGGTGGCGCGGCCGATCCCGCTGGACGCTCCGGAGACGATGACTGTGCGCATGGGGACTCCTCCTGGCTCGGATGCGGGCATCAGAAGAGCACCCGGCGGTTCTTGGTGGCGCTGATGGCGTGTGACCTGCGCAGATTTCTGCTCACTGTCAGCTTCTTCAGCCATCGGTCGGTGCCGTCGTAGCGCACCTCGAACGGCTTGCGCCCGTGCACGGCGAGATGGTTGTCGACCACGAGAAGCGTGCCCGGGCCCACGACGACGTCCTGCTCGGCCCGTTGGAGCGCGGCGTCCAGGGCGTCGAGCGCGCGCTCGGCCTCGACGTCGCCGGGGGCGCAGCGCATGAACGGCCGGTCGATCCGCAGATACGGGTCGGACTCGTCGCCGAAGAGGACCGCGACGGGCTCGGGGCCGTCCCGCATGCCCCGCATCTTCGCGAGCGCCGGGTGCTGAGGATCCCTGGTCTCCAACTGGCGGACGTGCTCGTCGTCGGGGAGGATGTGAAACCGCTCCTGGCCGAGCACGGCACGATGCTCGCCGGACAACGCGATGTCCCGCACGGAGGCGACCAGGGTGGGGACGCGCTGGTGGTTCCTGATTCCCAGCAGGAGCAGGTAGTCGCATCGGTCCGGATGGAAACCGTCCTCGGTGTGGAACTCCAGCAGCATCTGGCTGCCGTGGCCGTTCTGGCGCATCTCGTCGCCGGCGATCGGCAGGATGTTCTGGATGAGACGGCCGGACTGCAGGGTCGACCAGGTGAACGGCTCGCCCAGGATCATGCCGCACAGGGCGAGGAAGATCTCCTGCTGACGCGTCGAGGTCGCCTCGAACGCCGCCTCCCAGTGGGACGGGGTGGGGCCGGCCGCGTCATCGTCGACAGGAAACCCGTGGATGAGGCACGCGGCGGCCGGTTCGCCGCGCCGGAACTCCTCCAGGAACCTCCGCACGCCCAGGGGGATCCGTTCGATCACGGGCCAGCATCGGTCGTAGAACTCCGGATCGGCGGGATTGTCTCCCGCAGCCCACAACTCCTCGGCGAGGGCCGAGAGCGCGGCCACGTCGGAGCCGCTGAGCGTGTACTCCGGGCAGGCTTCCAAAGCCGTCATTCTCCACTCACCTTGTTTCACACGTGTTCGGCGGCTGCCGATCCGGGCAGCCGGAGAGGATCGAAAACCGGGATGTCCAGGACGTCGGCCAGATAGGGGACACCCGCGGTGTATCCGCTGCCGGTCTCGGCCCCGAGCATCCGCGCGGCCAGGCGGTGGTGCGTCCGCCGCCACCTCGTCGAGGCGGCGGCGAAGCGCTGCCTGGCCCCGGCCAGGGCGTCCATGTCGGCCGGATCGAGGGTGCGCAGCCCGGCGGCCCTGACGACGGCGTCGTCGACGGTGAACCGGCCGGCGAGCACCTCCTCGCGGACGGCCGGGACCGAGAGATAGGCCGGAGAGTGCAGCCGCTGGGGGTCGGGGCTGCGGCACAACGATTCCATCGTCTTGTAGCCGGGAGACTGGATCGCGCTCGCGCCCTCGGTGTGCCGCCGGAAGTCGCGGAACGCCTCCACCTGCATGGTGGCCAGCATCGAGAACAGCGGCGCGCTCTCGCTGAAACGCGCGGAGACCAGGTCGAGCGAGCCGATGGCGCCCCCGGCGTCCTCGGCCGACAGGGCCTGGATCGTGCCGCGCAGGCGGGCGCTCGCCAGCGCAAAGAACACCTCGAACGACTGCAGCACCCGGATGAACAGGTACTCGTCGTGGAAGGTGTCGACCGGCAGGACGGTCGTGTCCATGAGCAGGCGGTCCTCGCCGGACATCGTCGCGGCGACCAGGTCGACGGCCGCACGGGCGCGGTCCAGGGGGTCGCCCTCGGACGGCACGGGCAGGCCCAGCCGGGTGAGCACGGGAGCGAGCACGCGCAGGCCGTGATGGCAGCGCTTGTCCACCGTCTTCCTCGGCGGGCGCATGCGGGGCAGGATCAGGCGGTGTCCGTCGGCCGTGGCCGTCTCGAAGTGGAGGACGTCGGTGACCAACTGGGCCAGCAGACGGTCGTAGCGCTCCGAGATCCCTCCAGCGGGCAGGACAAGATCCAAGGCGATATACGTCGGGTAGTCATATCTCTTGTCCCACTTGTCGAGCGCGACGTTGAGGAACCGCCCCAAGAGGTCGGTCGGCCGGGCCTGGCGCTCACGCGCGCCGGCGAGCGCGCGCAGGACGTCGTCGGCGACGAAATGTTTGCCCACGCGGTGGAACTCGGCGACTATCTCCCGGTAGGGGAAGGTCCCGGGATCCGGGTGCGCGGCCCAGTCATCGAGTGGCTTCAGCGCCATCATCGATCTCGTTCACTCCTCGCTCACCGGACGGCGGTTCAGCGCGACCAGCCGGGGTTCGGCGGGGTCCGCCCGGTGCTCGGTGAGCAGCCGCGCCTGCTCCTCGACGGTGGTCGCGCCGAACAGGTCGCGCAGCGCCACACGCCTCCCCGAGGCGGCGTTCAGCGAGGTCACGAGCTGGATGAGCATCATGGAGTGCCCGCCGAGCTGGAAGAAGTCGTCGTGCACGCCCACCGGCTCGACCTCGAGCAGTTCCGCCCACGCCGCGGCGACCAGCCGCTCGTCGTCGGTGCGCGCGGCCACGTACGGCGGGCGGTCGTACTGCGTGCCGAGATCGGTTTCCGTACCAGGGGAATCAGGCATGGACGGCTCCAGAGATCGTGGGGAGTGGATGGTCGTGGCACAGCCGGGCCACCTGTTCGGCGACGTCGGCGCGTACGTGGTCGGGGAGGTCGAAGTCGCGATCGCCGCGCATGCGGATCGAGCGGCACACCTGGTCGACCAGGTCGGCGCACAGGCCCATCGCGGTCGTGTCCATCCCGCGCAGCGCCAGCGTGTTGGTGCCGAACCGCAGGCCGCCGGCGACCCGCGGGCCCTTGGTGTCGCCGGGGATCTGGTTCTTGTTGACGATGATCCCGCAGGACTCCAGCGCGGCCTCGGCCACCGCCCCGGTCAGGCCGCGCCGGCTCACGTCCACCAGGACCATGTGGTTGTCCGTGCCGCCGGTCAGCACGTGCCAGCCGCGGCCGGCCAGCTCCCGGGCGAGCGCGCTCGCGGTGGACAGCACCCGGCGGGCCAGGTCGCGGAAGGGCGGCGCGCCGACGATCCCGAACGCCCTGGCCTTCGCGGCGATCGCGTTGAGCTGCGGGGTCCCCTGGAAGTAGGGGAACACGCCGTCGTCGATCGTCCGGGCCAGCGTGCGCCTGCCGTCAGGGCCGGGCGCGTCGGCGTCGCCGCCCATGAGGATCACGCCACCGCGCGGGCCGTAGAGCTGCTTGTAGGTGCTGCTGGTGGTGATGTGGGCCGCGTTCACCGGGCTGGGGTGCAGTCCCGCCGCGACCAGCCCGGCGATGTGGGAGATGTCGGCCAGCAGATAGGCGCCGATCTCGTCGGCGATGGCGCGGAACCGGCCGAAGTCGATCAGCCGGGGATAGGCGCTGGCGCCGCAGACGATGACCTTGGGCCGGTGCGCCAGAGCCAGGCGGCGGATCTCGGCGTAGTCCAGATAACCGTCGGCGTCGACGCCGTATCCGACGCCGCGGAAGTAGCGGCCGGTGAAGGAGGGCGGCGCGCCGTGGGTGAGGTGGCCGCCCGCGGTCAGCCGCTGGCCCAGCAGCGTGTCACCCGGCCGCAGCAGGCTGGTCAGCACGATCTGATTCGCCGACGTCCCCGAGTGGGGCTGCACGTTGGCGTACTGTGCGCCGAACACGTGCCGGGCGCGGTCGACGGCCAGCCGCTCGACCGGGTCGGCCACGGCGCATCCGGCATGAAAGCGCGCCCCCGGATAGCCCTCGGTGGTGACGTTCCCCAGCGAACTGCTCAGGCAGGCGAGCACAGAGGCGTCGGCGGCGCTGGCCGAGGCGATCATGGCCAGGGTCTCGTGCTGGCGGCGGCGCTCCCGTTCGAGCAGGTCGTACAGGATCGGGTCGGTGGCGAGCAACTCGGCGACGCCTTGGGCGGCCAGCGCCTCCAGCCCGGTCTCGGTGATCATTTGTCGGCGCCTTGGGTGAGCAGCAGGTCGATCTCCTCGTCGGACATGTCACGCAGGCGGAGCGCCAGCTCGGCCGTCGCGTCCAGGTCCACGCCCTGGTCCTCGGCGGCCTCGGGGGCCTCGGCGGCCTCGCGTAGCCAGGCGGCCTGCGCGGCGACCGTGGTGGCCTCGAACGCCATCCGCAGCGGAACCTCCAGGCCGAAGGTGTCCTGGATGAGCGCCACCACCTCCATCCCGTTGAGCGAGTGACCGCCGAGCTGGAAGAAGTCGTCCTCGACACCGACGCGTTCCATCGACAGCACGGCGGCCCAGATGTCGGTGAGCACCTGCTCCAGAGGAGAGCCCGCCACGACGTACCCGGCACGGTCCGGCCCGGAGTGGCCGAGCCGCGCGAGCGCGCGACGGTCGATCTTGCCGTTGGGCGACAGCGGGAGCCGGTCGAGCGCCACGATCGAGGAGGGCACCATGTAGCCGGGGAGCCGGTCGCGCAGCCGGGCGAGCAGACCCGCCTCGTCCGGTTCGCCGGAGCCGGCCGGCACGACGTACGCCACCAGGACCGCGCTCCCGCTCGCGGCGTGCCGGGCGACGACGACCGCCTCCGCGAGGTCCGGCGACTCGACCAGGGCGGCCTCGATCTCACCCGGCTCGATGCGGTACCCACGGATCTTGATCTGCTGATCGAGCCGGCCGAGGAGCTCGATGACGCCGTCCGTCCGGTAGCGGGCCAGGTCGCCGGTCCGGTACAGGCGGGCCCCTGCGGGTACGTTCGGATAGCGGCCCGCGTACGGGTGGGGGATGAAGCGTTCGGCCGTCCGGGCGGGGCGGCGCAGGTAGCCGCGGGTGAGACCGATGCCGCCCAGATGCAGCTCACCTGGGACCCCGACCGGGACCACGCGTCCCCGCGCGTCGAGGATCAGTGCCTGCTGGTTGTCCTGCGGTCTGCCGTACGGGATGCTCGTCCAGGCCGGATCGACCTCGTCCACCGGGTGGACGATCGAATGGATCGACGCCTCCGTCGCGCCGCCGAGGCTGACGAACGCCATGCCGGGGGCCAGGGCGCGCATCCGGCCCGGCAGGGTCACCGGGATCCAGTCGCCGCCGAGGAACGCCGTCCGCAGCGAGGGCAGCGGCTCGCCGGTGCGCTCCGCCACGGTGGCCAGCGCCTCCAGGAGCGCGGGCGCCGAGTTCCACACGGTCACCCGGTGGCCGGTCACGAGCCGGTGCCAGTGCCGCGGATCGTCGGCCACGCCGGGGTCGGGCAGGACGACGGAGCCGCCCGCGACGAGCAGCCCGGTCAGCTCGTAGACCGACATGTCGAAGCTCATCGACGAGACGGACAGCACGTTGTCCTCTGGGCCGATCCGTCCCAGGCGGTTGAGGTCGGCGATGTTGTTGACGACGCCGCGGTGCGGGACCGCGATCCCCTTGGGACGGCCGGTCGAGCCGGAGGTGTAGATGACGTACGCCAGATTGTCCGGGCTGACCCGCGGCCGTCTGTACGGGGCCGGTTCGGCGTCGTCGTCGAGGCAGATCGCCTGGTGGGTGTCGGGCAGCCGGTCGAGGAGGTCACTACGGGACACCAGCGCGGCGGGCCGCGCGTCGGCCAGCATGAAGGCGAGCCGCTCGGCGGGATGGTCGGGGTCCAGCGGCAGGTAGGCGCCCCCTGCGGCCAGCACGCCCAGCACGGCCACGAAGCGGTCCACCGTGCTGTCCAGGCAGACGCCCACGAGCACGTCCGGACCGACGCCGGCGGCCTGCAGCCGCCCGGCCAGCGCTCTGACCCTCTCGTCGAGCTCGGCGTAGGTGAGCCGGCCGCCGGCGTACGTCAGCGCCACCGCGTCCGGCTGGGCCGTGACGCGCTCGCTGATCAGCTCGTAGAGGGTTCGCGCCGGGTAGTCGGCCGCGGTGGCGTTCCAGTCGGAGACCGTTTGCGAGAGCTCTTCCGCGGTCAGCGCGGGAAGGTCGTCGATCGGCGTGTCCGGGGCGGTCACGGCGGCGGACAGCAGGGTGACGAAGCCGCGCATCAGGCGTCGCATCGTCGCCCCGTCGTACATGTCGCTGCTGTACTCGACGAATCCCTCGAACCGCTCGCCGGCCAGCCAGAGCTGGAGGTCCACGTCGAGCTGGGTGGCGTGCCGGGGGACCGGCTCGGCGGTGACGACGAGGTCGCCCATGGCCGGGTTCGGCATGGGGGCGTTCTGGACCACGAACATGACCTGGGTGAGCGGCTGGTGACTGAGCGCCCGGCGTGGGCCCAGCTCCGCGACCAGGCGTTCGAAGGGCAGGTCCTGGTGGTCGAAGGCGGCCAGGATGCGCGGCTTGGCCTGGCGTACCAACGCGGCGAAGGAGGGGTTGCCGGCCAGCGACGTGCGGATGAGCACGATGTTGATGAAGCTGCCGATCAACTGCTCCACCTGCGGGGTGCGGGTGGCGGTTCCGGTGCTGACGACGACGTCGTCCTGACCGGTCCAGCGGGCTATGACCAGTTGGAAGGCCGCCAGGAGGGTCATGAAGGGGGTCGCGCCGAGCTCGCGGCTGAGCGCCAGGACCGCGCGGGAGACGTCTTCGGGGATCTCCACGCGCTCCACGGCTCCCCGGTAGGACTGGGCGGCGGGCCGCGGCCGGTCGGAGGGCAGGTGGAGCACCTCGGGCGCCCCTTCCAGTTCGCCGCGCCAGAAGGCGGTGAGCCGGGCGAGCCGATCCTCGCGGAGGTTCTCGCGCTGCCAGATGACGTAGTCGGCGTACTGCACGGACAGCTCGGGCAGCTCCGCCGGGCGTCCCGTCAGACACGAGTCGTAGAGGGCGGACAGGTCCCGGACGAAGATCCCGCACGACCAGTAGTCGGAGACCAGATGGTGCATGGTGACGGCCAGGACGTGGTCGTCCTGGGAGAGGCGGTGGAGCGTCACCCGGAGCAGGCACTCGTCGAGGGCCAGGGGCTCGGCCGCCTGATCGCTGAGGAGCGCGGTCAGCTCCGCCTGGTCGGTCGCGGCGGGTGTCCCGCTCAGGTTCCGCCGCTGCAGCGGTACGGCGATCGCGCTCCGCACGACCTGGACCAGCTCGCCGTCCACGGTGTCGATCGTGGTCCGCAGGGCCTCGTGACGGGCGACGACCGCGGTGAGCGCCCACTCCAGCGCGGCGACGTCCAGGTTGCCGCGCAGCCGCAGGGCGAACGGCACGTTGTAGGCCGAAGTCCCCGGTGCCAGGCGCTCGATGACCATGATCCGCTGCTGTGCGTATCCGATCGGGAAATGCATCACGTCATCGGTATCCACAGATCTCTCACTCATCCGTCGTGGCTTCGGCTGGGGACGTTGGTCACGATCGCCCGCACTCGCCGCGGCCCGCACGTCGGGGGTTTCCCCGACTGAGACGGCGCACCGGCCGCGCGGTTGCATGGTCACGATCGCCCGAGGTGACGTGATGGTTGAGATGGCCCTTGATGACTGAAGAGCAGAGCCGGCCGGATGACCCGGCCACGTGGAGTGGTCCACGCGCGGAGATTCCGCCGACGACCCTGACCGCCCTGATCGAGGCGCAGGTCCTGCGCACACCCGAAGCGGTCGCGCTGGTGTCAGCGCGGACCCGCCTGACCTATTCCGAACTCGACGCCCGAGCCAATCGGCTGGCCAGGCTGCTGGCCGCCCGCGGCGCCGGGCCCGAGAAGGTGATCGCGCTGGCCCTGCCGAGATCGGCGGAGGCACTGGTGGCCACCCTGGCGGTGCTGAAGACCGGGGCCGCCTACCTGCCCGTGGAGCCGGATCACCCGCCGGATCGCATCGCGTTCATGCTGGCGGACTCCGGCTGCTCGGCGGTGGTAACGCTCGGCCCGGCCGCGTTCTCCCGGCCCGCCGTACGCCTGGACGACCCGGACGTGCTCGCCGAACTCGCGGGGCACGACGCGGCCGGTCTCGCGCGCCGGTGCGCGCCCGACCAGAGCGCCTATGTGATCTACACGTCCGGGTCGACCGGACGGCCGAAGGGCGTGATCATCACCCATCGGTCGGTGGTCAACTATCTGACCTGGTGCGTGGCGGCCTACCCGGGAGTCGGCGGGCTGACGCCCCTGCACTCGCCACTGTCGTTCGATCTGACGGTGACCGGGTGTTTCGCGCCGCTCGTCGTGGGGGGAGCCGTGCGCCTGGCCGGTGTGGAGGAGGGCAGCGGGGACGGCGAGCCGTACACCTTCCTCAAGGCCACCCCGAGCCACGTGCCGCTGCTCACCGCGTTGCCCGGCGAATGCTCGCCCACCGGGCAGCTCGTGCTCGGCGGCGAGCCGCTGCTCGGTGAGGTCGTCGAGGCGTGGCGGGCCGCGCACCCCAAGGTCACGGTCGTCAACGAGTACGGCCCCACCGAGACCACGGTCGGGTGCAGCGAGTACCGGATCGAGCCGGACGACGAGGTGCCGGGCGGCGTGCTGCCGCTCGGCCGGCCCATATTCAACACCAGCATGTACGTCCTGGACGAAGGGCTGAACCCGGCCCTCCCCGGGACGACGGGTGAGCTCTACATCGCCGGCGTCCAACTGGCGCGGGGATACGTGAACAGGCCCGGGCTGACCTCGGCGAGCTTCCTCCCCGACCCCTTCGGCCCGCCCGGGTCGAGGATGTACCGCACCGGAGACCTCGGCCGGTGGAACGCCGCCGGCCTGCTGGAGTTCGCCGGCCGCATCGACGACCAGGTCAAGGTGCGGGGGTTCCGGATCGAGCTGGGCGAGGTCGAGGCCGCGCTGGCGGGGCATCCCGAGGTGGCGCAGGCCGCCGCCACCGTCGCGGGGGAGCGCCTGATCGCGTGCGTCACGCTGCGGCCCGGCTCCGGGGCGGTGCCCGTGACGCTGCGGCGGCACGTGGCGCGGACTCTTCCCGGTTACATGATCCCCGCGAAGATCCTCATCCGCGACGCCCTCCCTCTCACGCCCAACGGGAAGCTGGACCGCAAGGTCCTGTTCCAGAACGAGGACGACCATGCCGATTGACCTCCCCTTCCCTTCCTTGACCGATCACGCCGACGCGGTGACGCTGCCGGCCCCGGAGCGAGCCCAGGTGGAACGGATCGCGCGTGGCCTCGTGGCCCGCCCGCCGCGCCCGATCGACGATCCGGTGTGGCTGGAGGCGGCGATGACCCTGTCCGCCACGCTGCCCGCGCGCCTGCGCGAGAGGCTACGGCGCTTCCGCCATGACGCGGGCCAGGACGGGATGGTCCTGCTGCGCAACCTGCCCATCGCCGATGAGGCGCTCCCGCCGACGCCCAACGTGCCCGGTTCCGTCCAGCGGCTCGCGACCGTGCCCGCGTCCGTGCTCGCGCTCGTCGCCTTCCAGATCGGCGAGCTGTTCGCCTTCCGCGAGGAAAAGAGCGGCGCGATGATCCAGGACGTCGTCCCGGTGCCGGGGATGGAGCACTACCAGGGCAACGCCGGCTCGGCCGCGCTGACCATGCACGTCGAGAACGCCTTCCACGTCAACCGGCCGGACTACGTCGCCCTCCTGTGCCTGCGCAACGATCACGACGATCTCGCAGGGCTGGAGGTGGCCTGCGCCCGCCGGGCGCTGCACCACCTGTCCGAGCGGGTCAGGGCCGTGCTGTCCGAGCCCCGTTATGTCACCGCGGCCCCGGCGTCCTTCGGCGCGGCCGGCGGCGCGGCGCGGCCGCACGCGCTGCTCACCGGCAGCCAGGAAGACCCGGACGTCCGCGTGGACTACACCAGCACCCGGCCGCTGGACGGCGTGGCCGCCGAGGCGATGGCCGAACTCGGCCGGGCCCTGCGGCAGGTCAGCCGATCGGTGGTCCTGCGGCCCGGCGACCTGGCCATCGTGGACAACCGCCTGGCACTGCACGGACGCAGCGACTTCCGGCCCCGGTACGACGGGCGCGACCGCTGGCTGCAGCGCGCCTTCATCCAACTCGACTACCGCGCCTCCCGGGCCCTGCGGCCGGGGGGCGGCCGGGTCGTCCACGGCGGATAGCCCTTCGAGGCACCTGGCCCGATGGACTCCGCCGGTCGATCGGGCCGGACGGCCGCGGTTCGTGGCACCGGCCGAACCCCGCGAACCTCACACGAGGATCACGCGGCGGCCGGCGACCCGGTAACCCGCGCGGAGGAACGCGCCGGCCATCGGGTGGTTGCCGACCTCCGTGGTGTCCTCGACGGTCGGTTCGCCCGCTTCGGCGAAGAGGTGGAGAGCTTCGGCGACCAGGTCGTCGACGTACGCCCGGCCGCGGTGCTCGGGCACGACGCCCAGGTAACCGATGGTCGCCGAACCGGGGTTGCGGGTGGGCAGGACCATTCCGACGAGGTCGCCGTCCCGGTCATGGGCCAGCCGCCACCACTGCCGGCCGCCGGGCATCCCGGCCACCTCGTCGAGGAGGTCGGCCGCCGCCCGGTCGGCGCCGTGCCGGGCCGCGTCCGTCGCGCCGTAGGCGTCCAAGGTGCCGGGGTAGGTCCTGGCGATCACATCGGTGAGCCTCCGGTCGTCGGCCGCGGGAGTGAAACGCAACCGGCCGGAGCGTACGGGCAGGCCGTCGTCCGCGCTCCAGCGCAGGGTCAGCCGTTCGGTGAAGAACGTCAGCCCGGCCAGCTCCGCCGCCGTGATCCGGTCGGTGGCGTCCGCCTGGGCCTCGGGCCGCTCGCGCCAGTCGGAGGGGAGAAAGAGCTGGTAGTCGGGCCGTCCGCCGTCAGGATGGGGTGGCGTGGCGTAGTCGGGGCCGACGAGCGCGTCGTAGCAGGCGCGCAGCAGCCTGGCGCCGACCTCGATGTCGGCGCCGGGGTCGAACCACTCGAGGTGGAACGGCTGCGCGAACTCGGGCGGCGCCCAGAAGACGGCACGGGCGAGCACGTCGTCGCCGTGCTGGGCCACCCAGATCCATTCCGGCCGGTAGTCGCCGATGGCGACGTATTCGTCGAAGGTACGGCCGCGCGCTCCCACGCCGGACGTGGGCCCTGGGCCATAGCGGTGGAAGAGGTGCAACTCGTCCGCTCCGAGCGGGCGGAAGAGCAGATCGGGCACGGGGCCTCCTGATGATCTCATGGGCGTGGCATCGCCAGTATGGACGCGGTGCCTCGCCACCAGGAGTCGGGTAAATCCCCGATGGCCGCGCCGCCGCCGGGTGCCGAACCATCGGCGTGTGATGTGTTTCGGAAGATCGGGCGGCCGTCCATGACCGCGCCCGGATGGCTGGGCGGCGACCGGCGTGCCCTGCTGCGCAGGCTCCGGCCGGAGCGCGCGGGCGGGCCGATCCGGCCGGTCCCCAAGACCGGTCCCCTGCCTGTGTCGCCCGCCCAGCAGCGGCTCTGGTTCCTGGACCAGCTCGCCCCCGGCACCGGTCTCTACAACGTGCCGGGCGGTCTCTGGCTGCGGGGCCCGCTGGACGTCGAGGCGTTACGGCGGGCGTTCCGCGCGGTCGTGGGCCGGCACGAGGTGCTCGGGTCCGCGTTCCGGCCCGACGAGGCCGGTCGGCTGGTGAGCGTCCCGGCCGGCCTGGCCGCCGCCGTGACCGTGACGGAGGTTCCCGGCGGCCGTGCGGAGGCCCTGCGCATCGCGGAAGGGCTCGCCGTGGAGCCGCTCGACATCGTCGTCGGCCCCGTCCTGCGCGCCGCCCTGCTGCGTTGCGGCCCTCAGGAGCACCTGCTGGTGCTGGTCATCCACCACATCGTCGCCGACGGGTGGGCACTCGGCGTGATCCTCCAGGACCTGGCCACCGCGTACACCGACCCGGACGGCCTGCCGGAGCTGGACATCCAGTACGCCGACTACGCCGCGTGGCAGCGCGACCGGCTCGCCTCGGGCACGGCCGAGCGGCAGCTCGCCTACTGGCGCGGCAGGCTCGCGGGCGCGCGGGCGTCGCGCCTGCCCACCGACCGCCCGT
>NZ_BAAAZP010000011.1:0-6533 GCF_039536965.1 Nonomuraea antimicrobica
GCCCCGCCGGGTTCCGCGCGGTCAACCGCGACGGCGTGGCCCGGCTGGTGCGCGCCCTGGCCGCGCAGCGCCGCCCGCCGCGCCTGGTGCTGTGCTCGTCGCTGGCCGCCGGTCCGGCGATCTCCCTGTACGGCGCCAGCAAACGCGAAGGCGAGCAGATCGTCAGGGACCACGCGGGCCGGGTCCCCTCGGTCATCGTGCGCCCCGCCATCGTCTACGGCCCGGGGGAGCCCGCGCTGCTCCCGTCGCTGCTGCCCATGGTGCGGCGCGGCCTGGTCGTCAAGCCCGGGTACGGCCCCCGCCGCTACGGCCTGGTCTACGTCGACGACCTGTGCGCCGCCCTGCTGGCCGCCGCCGAGCGCGGCCCCGTGCTGCGGCCCGATGACACCCGCGCCGGGACATATCCGATCAGCGACGGCAACGCCTACGAGTGGGCCGACATCTGCCGCGCCCTCGCGGGGGCCGCCGGTTGCCGCGAGCCGCTCGTGCTGCCGCTGCCGGTGCCCGTTGTGGGCGCCGTGGCGGCCGTGGCCGAGTTCGCCGCCGAGCTGGCCGCCGGGGCGGTGCCGGTGCTCAACCGGGACAAGGCGCGCGAGATGCGCCGGGCCGACTGGACCTGTGTGCCCGACGACGCCGTACGCGAGCTGGGGTTCGCGCCCGCGACCACGCTCAGGCAGGGGTTCGAAGCCGCGCTGCGTACCGTTCGGTGAGGGCGTGCACGGCCAGCGCCACCGCCAGCCCGGCGATCGCGTCCACGAGGTAGTGGTACCAGTCGTACACGACGGCCACCGTCAGCCCCGCGGTCAGCGTCCACAGCAGCAGGCGGACGTTCCTGGAGACGTGGCGGCGCAGGCAGAGCAGCGTGATCCAGGCGCCGGCCACGTGGGCTGACGGGAAGCAGGCGCCGGGCGGGTCGAAGGCGGCCATGATCTCGTTCTGCACGGCGGTGATCAGGTAGCCGTAGGGCCGGTGGGCGGCGAACGACTCGGGTGCGGCCAGCGCCGGTCCGGCCAGCGGGACGGCCATGAACCCGACATAGCAGATCAGCAGCGCGGTCACCGCGACGAACAGGTACCGCTCGGCCAGGGGACGTCGCCCGCGCGCGTACAGGATGACGGGGATCAGGAAGCAGCCGTAGAAGGAGAAGTAGCAGAGCGTCAGCACCTCGGTCACCAGCGGCGTGCCCAGGGCGGCGACGGCCGCGTTGGGCGCGAAGCCGAACGTCGCCCGCTCCCAGGCGTGCACGGCGTCGTCGACGAAGCGTCCGTGCAGGACGGTGGCCGTGCGGGCGGCGGCGCCGTACGCGAGCGGGAGCACGAGCAGCGGCGCGGCGAAGCGCAGGAACGAGACCGCCCGGTGGCCGGGGAACCGTTGCGCGGCGCGGGCGAGGGCGAGCAGGAGCAGGGCGGCGAGGACGTATCCGGCGAGCAGCGCGGGCCGGTCGGGCAGGCGGTGGTCGGCCCTGGGTGCAAACCATGACACGACCCCGATAATCGCCATAAGACCGAAATAGGCCAGCAATATTATTTCAACCTTGCGAAATTCCACCATACCCCGCACGTATTCGCCGCCGTTCCGCCGGCGGCCCAATATAGCCGCGCCCCCGGCGTACGCGTTCCCGTTCGACCGGCGGATAGCGGGAAGATAACGTGGGCGAGGATGAACGGTGAATTCGGCGGCGGTGCGATTCCCCTGACGTTCGGCGACCATTATGCGATCCGGCTCGGGGCGGGGGCCGTTCACGACTCCCGCATGCACTACGGGGTCGCGGTGCGCAGGCCCGGCCCGCCGCCGACGCCCGAGGAGCTGTGCGAGCTGGTGGCGGAGCGGGTGCGCGTGCAGGCCCCCGCGCTCGGCTACCGGCTGGCCGGGAGGGGGCGGTGGGCGCGGTGGGAGCCGGATCCCGGCTTCGATCCCGCCTGCCACGTCGAGTTCCACCGGCTGCCGCCGGGGGCCGGGGTGCACCAGGCGGTGCTGGAGGCCATGCGGGTCCGGCCCCTGTCGTGGGACCGGCCGCTGTGGAGCCTCATGGTGCTGCACGCGGACTCCTGGCCGGAGCACGTGCTGTGCTACCGGGCGCACCACGTGTTCCAGGACGGGATGGGGATCGCGGGCGCGGCGCGGGCGCTGCTGGGCGGGGAGACGCTGCCCGCGCCCGGGGGCGGGGCGGCGTACTGGAGGTCGCCGGGGCCGGCCCGCCGGGCACTGGCCGACCTGCGGCGACTGGCGGCAGCCTCACCACCCTGGTTCACGGCGCGCGACAGCGCCTGTGACGGCGCGCGCGAGAGCGCCCGTGACGGTGCGCGCGGGAGCGCCTGCGACGGCGCGTGTGATGGGGCATGCGACGGTGCGCGCGACGGTGCGCGCGACGGTGCGCGCGACGGTGCGTGTGATGGGGCGGGCGGCAAGGTGCATGACGGGGCGGGCGGCAGGGGGCGCGACGGGGCGGGTGGCAGGGCGTGTGACGGGGTGAGCGACAGCCTGGGTGACAGGGCGGCGGGGGATCTGCGGCTGGAGGTCGTCAGCCTCGACCTCGGGCCGTTCCACGCCATCGCCCGCGCGACCGGCGCCAGCGTCGCGCAGATCGGCCTCGCCCTGGTGGCCGGTGCCCTGCGCGCCTGGAACTCGCCCACATGCCACTCGCCCACATGCAACCCGCCCGCCTGGAACCTGTCCGCCTGGCCCGCCGGCCCTGCCGATCCTGCCAACCCCGCCCGCACGGCCCACCCCACCCACGCAGCCCATCCTGCCGACCTCGCCAACCCCGGTGAGCCGGTGGTCGCCTTGCCGGTCGGGCTGTGCGGGCACCGGCAGCACACCGGCCTGGGCAACCACACCGGCCTGCTGCCCATGGCCCTGCCCTGCGCCGAACCGTCCCCGCTGGCCCGGCTGGCCCGGGTGGCCGAGCAGACCACGATCAAGCGGATCGGGCACGCCCGCCAGGCCGCCTGTACGCTCTACGACCTGCCCGCCGGGCTCGCGGTGCCGCTGCTGCGGCTCCTGTCACCGCTGTTCAGGAAGGCCACGCCGAGCCGGCTCAGCGTGACCGCAGTCCCCCTGCCGAAGGAGCTGGCCGCGCAGGGCGAGGT
Organism: Nonomuraea antimicrobica; assembly: GCF_039536965.1. Classification (NCBI taxonomy): domain Bacteria; kingdom Bacillati; phylum Actinomycetota; class Actinomycetes; order Streptosporangiales; family Streptosporangiaceae; genus Nonomuraea; species Nonomuraea antimicrobica. Next base: position 3,090 of record NZ_BAAAZP010000011.1, read on the forward strand.
GTTCGCGGTGCCGGGGCTGCCGCCCGGGCTCGCCGGGATGGTGGTGATCGTGCCCGCGGGGCCGTCGGTGACGTTCTCGGCGGTGTTCGACCCCCGGGTGTCACGTTCCGAAGAGCTGCTCGGCCTCCTGCGCAAGGAGCTCACGGAGCTGCACGCGCAGGCCACCAGATGAACCGCCCCAGGTGATGCGCGAGGGCCGGCACCAGGAACGAGCGCACCACCACCGTGTCGATGACCACCCCGACCGCCACCAGCAGCCCGAGCTGGACGACCGGCACCAGCGGCAGCACGGTCAGCACGAAGAACGCCGCCGCCAGCACGACCCCGGCGGCCGTGATCACCCCGCCCGTCGCCCGCAGCGCGTGCAGCGTGGCCTCCCGCGTGTCGAGCCGCATCGCCTCCTCCCGCACCCGGGCCATCAGGAAGATGTTGTAGTCGATGCCGAAGGCGACGAGGAAGACGAACGCGTAGAGCGCGAACGACGCGTCGATGACGGGATAGCCCAGGAACTGGGTGAACACGGCCGAGCACAACCCCAGCGTGGCGGCGAACGACAGCACGACCGTGCCCATCAGCAGCAGCGGCGCCACCAGCGAGCGCAGCAGCACCACCAGGATCAGCCCCACGACCAGCAGGATCAGCGGCACGACGAGAATGGCGTCGTCGAGGGCGGCGTCGCGGACGTCGAGCAGCTCGCTGGTGAACCCGCCGAGCAGCACCGCGCCCCCGGCGACGGCGCGCACGTCGTGGCGCAGGCCCTCCACCAGCCGCTGGGCGTCGGGCGTGTTGGGCTCGGCGGCCAGCACCACGTCGTACGTCCGCCACGGCGCGGGCGGGCCGGGCCGCACCGACACCACCCCCTCGGCCCGCCGCACGGCCCGCGCCACGGCGGCACCCACGTCCTGCCTGGCCAGCACCACCACCGGGGCGCTGGCCGGATAGTGCCGCCGCAGCGCGTCGTAGCCGGCCACCGAGTCGGTACGCATCGTGAAGAGCGCCGACGGCGGGATGCCGGAGGCGTCGAGCGTGGTCAGCCCCACGCACGACAGGACGAGCAGCAGGGCCGAGCCCGCCCACGAGGCCCGGGGACGCCGCCCGACGAACCCCGCCACGCCCCGCCACAGCCCGTCGCGGGCCGTCTCGCCGGGGAGCGGCGTGCTCGGCCAGAAGGCCCACCGCCCGCCCAGCAGCATCAGGGCGGGCAGCAACGTCACCATCACCGCCATCGTGATCAGGATCCCGACGGCGGCCGCCGCGCCGATCGAGCGCAGCGCGTTGGTGTCGGCCACCACGAGGCAGCCGACGCCGCCCGCGACGGTGAGCGCGGAGGCGACGACTGTGCGCAGGCCGCCCGGCAGCGAGTCTTTCAGCGCCTGCGCCGCGTCGGCCGTCGTCCGCAGCCGCTCGCGGTAGCGGGCCACGAGCAGCAGCGCGTAGTCGGTGGCCACGCCGAACACCAGCACCGTGAACACCTCGGGCGTGGCCGCGCGCAACGTCATCAGCCCCGAGCGCGCCAGCGCGTAGACGGCGGCGGCCGAGCAGAGGTAGGCCACCACCACGGCCAGCATGGGGATCACCCACAGGACCGGGCTGCGGTAGACGGCCACCAGGACCAGGAAGACCACGCCCACGCTGAGCGCCAGGAGCGTGCCGTCGACCCGGCGGAAGGAGTCGACGTAGTCGGCGGCGGCCCCGCCCGCGCCGCCCACGTGGCTGACCAGCCCCGGCGGGCTGCCCTCGGCGGCGATCTGGCGCAGCCGTTCGACCAGCGGGCTGATGAGCACGCCAGGCTTGCCGGACAGCAGCACCGTCACCTGCAACGCCTGCCCGTCGGCGCTGGGCACGGGAGCGGAGGCGGTGCCCACCACGTCGGGGACGGTGGTGAACTGCCGCAGGTCGCGGCGGGCCGCCTTGAGGTCACCGGGCTGGAGCGGCCCTGAGCGCTCGTAGACGACCAGCGCGGGCACCACCCGGCCGGACTGTTCGGCCAGCAGGTCGAGGACGCGGGCCGATTCGGCGTCTCTGGCCAGCATGGAGGTGCCGCTGGTGATGCGTACGTCGTCGAGGGGACCGCTCGCGAGCACGGCCGCCACGGTGAGCGCCACCCACCCGAACACCACGCCCGCCGCGATTCTCCGCGCGACCGCCGAACCAAACAGAACCGACAACTGCCCGCCCACCCCCGGCCTTTGTGTGAAAGTGCCGGCCGGCACGTAGACCCTAAATTCCCGATCCCGCTTAAACAAGTTTATGCAGGTGTCTCATATTTGCGTCATCAAGCCCATTAATACCCCGATGCCCAGTCCCGCCGAATGTGCGAGCGAGGGCCGTTCACTCGTTGTGCAGGACGCGCGCGATCGTGAGCCGGGCCGGCGAGCGGGCGGGCACGTACGCGCCCAGCACCGCGATCAGCACCCCCGCCGGCATCAGCAGCGCGAGCATCGGCAGCCGCCAGACGTCCAGCATGAACGCGGGCAGCATCAGGTCCGCCGCGTCGGCCATGGCGGGGACGATCAGGCGGTGCGCCGCCACCCCGATCGGGATCCCGAGCAGCCCGCCCGCCGCGCCCACCGCCGCCATCGACGTCACCATCATCACCGTGACCTGCCGCGGCGTCATCCCGATGGACTTCAGCACGCCGATGTCCCTGCGCCGCTCCCGGGTGTCGAGCACGACGGTGTTGAACACGCCCAGCGCGGAGACCGCGGCCAGCAGCACCGTGAGCACGGTCGCGAAGCCGGTCACGGCCAAAGCGGTCTCGTCGCTCCGGCTCTTGGCGGCCGGGTAGAGGCCGGGGTCGGCCGCTCTGACGGCGGCGTGGTAGGAGTCGACGCCGGTGCCGGGGGAGAGGCGGACCTCGTACTGGTTGGCTTTCGTGCCGGGCGCGAGCGTCGTCAGCGTATGCCAGTCGGCGTGGACGAGGTCGGGGGAGCCGTCCATGGTGACGCCGACCACCGTGGCGAGGGCCCGTCCCGCGCCCAGGGAGAGCGAGATCCGGTCGCCCACCGCCAGGCCGTGCCTGCCGAGGAACGCCGAGGTCACCACGGCTTCACCCGGCCCGCGCAGCCAGCGGCCCGCGACGACGGTCTCGCCCAGCGTCGCCGAGTCCCCGCGCAGGAACCTGCCCCTGATCGGCTCCGGGTAGCCGGTGAGGTGGAGGTCGATCCAGGCGTCGGCGGTCACGTACCGGGTGCCGGGCAGGGCGCGCAGGAGCGCCTCGATCTCGGCGTCGCCGTGCCGGGGCGCGGTCTGCCGTGAGCGCGGCTGACCCACGTGGACCACGGTGTCGACGTGGCCGACGCGCTGGGCCGCGGCCCCGTACGCGGTCATCGTGCCGGTCAGGCCGGTCGCCAGCGTCACGGTGGCGGCGCCGAGCACGACGGCCGCCATCGTCAGCGCGGCCCGGCCCGGCCGCGCGAACGGCAGCCCCAGCCCCAGGCTGAC